>NZ_JAMSHL010000177.1:0-237 GCF_026521175.1 Aminobacter sp. MET-1
GACCGGAGTCCGGCAATCGCTTCGGCGAGGGTGTCGAGCGAATCTGCTGCGGAAGCAAACGCCGCGGCTCCCTGTGGGGTGTCCGCATTGCCTGTCATGATTCAGGTCTACTCCGCAAATTGCGGCGATGTAACCGTTCCAGGCGGTCTTTGCTTCGATGTTGCATGAAATCCGAGGTTCCTGGGTAGCCGCACGCAGCGATGTGCGATGTCGCCTGAAAAAGAGGAGCCGATGATG
>NZ_JAMSHL010000178.1:0-237 GCF_026521175.1 Aminobacter sp. MET-1
GGCCGGTGGTGTCCTGGGAACCGACGGTGGTCATCTTCGGTTCGCAGTAGGTGCCCGGGCGCACGCCCTGGCCTTCCGGCAGACCGCAGGCGCGGCCGACCATTTTCTGCGCCAGGGTGAAGCCCTTGCCGCTATCGGCCGGTGCTTCCGGCTTGCGGAACAGGTCGGAGGCGCCCAGGCCCAGCTCGGCGCGGGCCTTCTCGGTCAGGCCACGGCCGACGATCAGCGGGATACGGC
>NZ_JAMSHL010000179.1:0-236 GCF_026521175.1 Aminobacter sp. MET-1
TCCTGGGGGGGGGGGGGGGGGGGGGGGGCCGGGCGGGGGGGGGGGGGGGGGGTGGGGGGGGGGGGGGGGGGGGGCGGGGGGCGGGGGGGGGGGGGGGGGGGGGGGGGCGGGGGCGCGGGGGGGGGCGCGGGGGGGGGGGGGGGGGGGTCGCTGGTATCCGACCTTGCCTTGCTTGCGGTAAGCCGGGCCGGCATCGACGGCCTCGTCGCCGGCGAGGTCGCGACGCTGGCCGAAGG
>NZ_JAMSHL010000180.1:0-235 GCF_026521175.1 Aminobacter sp. MET-1
GGCTTAGGTAATGGGTTTATTTTAAACGTTTTAATATTAATGCCTGCTTCTAATAAAGGTGCACTATTAGGAGAAGCAAAAGCATTGAAGCCATCTGCATGTGCTTTTATCGCACGATTACCACGATACAGAGTATTGTTGAAAAACAGTGCAACTTCATTAATCGGATGATGTGCAGCAATATAGAGAGCATTTAATAGGTTAGTTTGTCCATCTGAGCGTAAAGCTTCTAATG
>NZ_JAMSHL010000181.1:0-235 GCF_026521175.1 Aminobacter sp. MET-1
GCATCGAGATCAATGGCTCGTTCTACAGCCTGCAAACGCCCCAGCGGTATCTGGGCTGGCGTGAAGAAACGCCGGACGGCTTCGTGTTCGCGGTCAAGGGGCCGCGCTATATCACCCATGTCCGGCGGCTGAAGGACATCGAAGAGCCAATGGCCAATTTTTTCGCCTCCGGGCCGCTGTTGTTGGGCGAAAAGCTCGGGCCGTTCCTGTGGCAGTTCCCCCCCAACATGAAGTT
>NZ_JAMSHL010000182.1:0-234 GCF_026521175.1 Aminobacter sp. MET-1
GTGGTCGACAGACACGACGCGAAGGTCTACGGAACTCCGCCCATCGGAGCGCCTCCGATGTCGGTGCCCCATCTCGACACCCGCATCGTCGACGGGCGGCGGTCCATACTCTTCGGGCCGTACGCCGGCGCGAATCCTCGGTTTCTGAAACATGGATCGTGGCTCGACTTCCCGGCGTCGATCGACCGGCACAACATCGGGTCACTCCTGTCGATGGCAGGCAACAACACGCCG
>NZ_JAMSHL010000183.1:0-233 GCF_026521175.1 Aminobacter sp. MET-1
ACCGGCGAGTGCTGCCGTCAGCGCGAGAGCGGTTGCTGCCGTGGACAGTCGGCGAATCATGCCACTCCTCGTGGGGTCGCGATCAGTTCGACCACACGGCCGAGCCAGTCGATGATCAGTGCGAGCAGCGCGACGAGAACGGCACCGGAGATGAGTAACTTCGGTAGGAACAGCGTGGTACCCGTGGTGATGAGCGTGCCGAGGCTGGACGCCCCGATGAAGGTGCTCAGTGT
>NZ_JAMSHL010000184.1:0-232 GCF_026521175.1 Aminobacter sp. MET-1
GTTCTTCGGTGCCTCGGTGGTGATTGCCGCACTGTTCGTATATTTCTACACCCGCTGTCTGCGCAGCACCCTGCTATTGGTCGGTATCGCCGTGGCCGGCGTAGTCTGGCTGCTCGGTCTGATGGAGTTGCTCGGCTATGAACTCGACCCATATTCGATTCTGGTGCCATTCCTGATCTTCGCCATCGGGGTCTCCCATGGCACGCAGAAGATGAACGGTATTCTCCAGGAC
>NZ_JAMSHL010000185.1:0-231 GCF_026521175.1 Aminobacter sp. MET-1
GTGCTCAGCGGCGCCAATATCGACCGCGCTGCGCTGGCCGAACTGCTGCGTGACGAGGCGCCGGTCGCGGCCTGACTCAGCGGAACGGCGGCTCGTCGAAGCTGCGCAGTTTGCGCGAATGCAGCGAATCGAGCTGACTGCGCATCAGCTCCAGCGCGGCGATGCCGATATGCAGGTGCTGGGTCACCGCGCGCTCGTAGAAGGCGCCGGCTGCGCCGGGCAGCTTGATCT
>NZ_JAMSHL010000018.1:0-118759 GCF_026521175.1 Aminobacter sp. MET-1
TGGTGGTGGTCGCCGCCTTCATGATGGTCGCCACCCTGGTGGTGGTCGCCGCCTTCATGATGGTCGCCACCCTGGTGGTGGTCGCCGCCTTCATGATGGTCGCCACCCTGGTGATGGTCGCCGCCTTCATGATGGTCACCTTCATGGTGATCGCGGTCATGATGGTCGCGATCGCCGTCATGGTGGTCACGATCGTGATGGTCGCGATCGCGATCATGGTGGTCACGGTCATGGTGGTCATGATCGCCATGATGGTCGTCACCATTGTGATCATGATCGCCAGGGTGGTGGTGGTGATGATGGTGATGGTCATCGCCGTCGCCGCCACCATGATGATGGTGATGGTGGTGGTGGCCGTCATCAGGCGGCGTCACAGTAGGGGGAACAATCGGGGTAACGCTATCGTCACCTCCCTCCGAATCCGGCAACGTATTTGCAACAATAACCGCCGTCGTCCAGGGCGGGCATTGGTCGAGCTGAGCCTGCGTCAGAATCTCCGAGCGATTCATGGCAAGGCAGCAGCTCTGATAGTTGGAGCCAGTCAAAGGGCTGCATTGGGCGGCTGCCATGCGTTGCGGAACGGCAGCGCTAGCATATCCCGTTATGTAAAGAGATGAACCTGAAACGGAAAGCGCCACGAATAGTGCTTTGGCTATCGATTCCCTGATTGCAGACATTTGCTGTCTCCTTGGGAGGGGGTGCCGCAACCACGCTCATCTAGCCTCTTCAAATGTTATATAATCAAGTTACAATTTGTTAACCAACCTGCCTCGGTTCAGCCCGATCCGAATTTTAGCAACGCCTTATTAACCACCCTACAGCACCCTTTAATCCACGCATCGGGGACATCAACTGTGAAACGCTACATCGCGCTAGCCGCGCTTTTGACTTCGTTTGCCACCACCTTCGCCGCCGAGGCCGGAACATCCATGACGACAACCGGAAGCGCCTTCGCGCCGCCGGCCTTCTACCCATTCTGCAGCAGCAACCCACGCCTTTGCAGCACCAAGGGCGGCCAGAAAGTTATCGACCTCGCACCAGAGCGGAAGGCTGAACTTCAGCAGGTCAACCGGTCGGTGAATTCGCGTGTGTCGGAACGAAGCGACATGTCCACGGTCGGCAAGGAAGACGACTGGCGCATGGCCGGCGCCACAGGCGATTGCGAGGACATCGCTATCCTCAAGAAGCACGAGCTTATGAAGCGCGGCTGGCCGGCGTCGGCGCTGCTGATAACCGTGGCCCGCTACCGGGGCGACGGTCATACGGTGCTGACCGTGCGCACCAGCGAAGGCGACCTGATCCTCGACAACCTGACCAGCTCGGTGCGCGACTGGTCGAACACACCTTACAAATATTTCGCCCGCCAGGCCCAGGGCAATGGCGGACGCTGGGAACGCATCGGCGGCGCCAAGCCGGTGCCGGAGACGGCGGCTCGCCGCTGACCCGAAGGCTATCAATGCCGAGCGCCGTGGCTGGCTCCAGCTCAGCCGTGGCGCTCGAGCATGATCGTCGGCTCGCCGTGATAGGTGGTGCGGGCGTATTCGCGGTAGCCGTTCTTCTCTGCCACGCGCAGCGACGCGCCATTGTTCGGATCGATGATGCAGACGGTGCGCGGGAAACGGCCGTCAGCCCATTTGACGAACCCGCCGACGACTTCACTCGCCAGCCCCTTGCCGTGCATGTCGGCGGCGAAACCCCAGCCGGCTTCCGGCAGGCCTTCGATCGACGGCACGAGATCGCGCTTGAGATCGTGAAAGCCGGCCTCGCCGACGAAGCGGCCAGAAGCCTTGTCCTCGACTGCCCAGAAGCCGTAGCCGATCAGCGACCACGAACCGGCATGACGCAGAAAGCGCTGCCAACTTTCCTCGCGCGTGCGCGGCTTGGCAATGAAACGGGTGACGACAGGGTCGGCCCACATTTCCGCGTAGGCATCGAAATCCGCGAGCCGGTGCGGCCTGAGTATCGTCCGCTCGGTTTCGATGACAGGGATATCTGAAAGGGAAAAGGCGGTCATCTCTAGGGCTCCATGCGTCTTTGCCCGCCTCTAGCACAGGTGGCCGGCCATCCGGCAGGCCAGAATTCGCTTTCATAATCCGCCCCTGCGAAAATCCACCCCTGCGAAAAGCAGAGGACCTTTTCGCCAGGCTGATCGGCGCTTTATCCGTTCCACGCCATGCGCATGTAGACGCCGCCACGCTTGAGTTCGTCGAGCATCTGGTCGAGACGCTTGCGGCGGGTGACCTCGAGCTTGGCCTTGGTTATCCAGCCAAGATAGTCGTTTCGTTGGTAGGCCGGCCGCGCCTCGTAAGCCTCGAACACCCCGCGCGAAACGAGTTCGCTGCGGATCCAGTCGGGCATAGGGTTGAGATCGCGGATAAGGGCCATGGTGCATGAAATGGCCAAATCCTGCCCTTCCAGTCAATCGGCCGAGTGCCAGCCTTGCTGACAGTCTCTGTCAGTAGCGACATCAGCACGGCCGCTGATATGGTTGCGTGCGAAGCAGCCAAGCGAGGCAATTGTGACCGATCTCGTTCTAGCCATTGCCCATCATTTGCTCGCCTTTGCGCTGGCCGGCGTCATCGCGGCAGAGTTGGTCCTGATCCGGCCGGGGCTTGGCGGGCGGGCACTGGCCATATTGACCCGCATCGACGCAGCCTATGGCGCGCTTGCCATGCTCTTGATCATCATCGGCGCATCGCGGGTCTATTTTGGCCTCAAGGGATGGGAATTCTACGTCTACAACCCGACCTTCTGGGCCAAGATGGCCGCCTTCGCGCTGGTCGGGCTGCTGTCGATCGTGCCGACCATCCGCATCCTGCGCTGGCGGGCGGCGAACGCCGAAAGCTATGTCATTCCGGACGCGGACGTTCTGCGCGTGCGCAGCTTCCTCAAGATGGAGGCTGTGGTCTTCGCGCTGATCCCTGTCTTCGCGGCGGCAATGGCGCGCGGCTACTGAGCCACCACTTCGGCTTCGGCCACCTCGATCTCATCGATATCGTCGAGCGGCACAAGCGGCGCCGGCACATCGGTCGATTTCTCCGGCGACTTGCAGATGTCGGCGATAACGCAACGCCAGCAATCTGGCTTGCGCGCCTTGCAGACATAACGCCCATGCAGGATCAGCCAATGATGGGCATGACGCATGAACTCGTCGGGGATGATCTTCAAGAGCCCCTGCTCGACCTGATCGGGCGTCTTGCCCGGCGCCAGCCCGATGCGGTTGCCAATGCGCAGGATGTGCGTGTCGACGGCCATGGTGTGGTGGCCGAAGGCCATGTTGAGCACCACGTTTGCCGTCTTGCGGCCGACGCCGGGCAGCTTGGTCAGCATGTCGCGATCGTCGGGCACCTCGCTGCCATAGTCGCGGATCAGCGCCTCGGACAAGGCGATCACATTCTTGGCCTTGTTGCGCCAGAGCCCGATGGTGCGGATGTGCTCGCCGACCTTTTCCTCGCCGAGAGCCAGCATCTTCTCAGGCGTGTCGGCAATGGCGAAAAGCGCACGCGTCGCCTTGTTGACGCCGGCGTCGGTCGCCTGCGCCGACAGCACCACCGCGACAAGAAGGGTAAAGGCATTGACGTGTTCGAGCTCTCCCTTCGGCTCCGGCCGCTGGACGGCGAAACGGCGGAAGATCTCGCGCACCTCATCGGCCGAATAGAGTGAACGCCGGCGGGTCGTACGAGGCTTGGGCTTTGCCTTCGAAACCTGGCTGCGACCCGCAGGTGCCGTCCGCGCACCATCTTTTGTCTTGGGGTTTTTCATGGCGCTTCTATAATCGACAGGCATGAGCGAAACAAACGCCACCTTCGCCGCCGACGAGCCATTCTTCAAGGCTCTGCTTGTGCCATACAGGTCGATGGGCCACACCGGGTTCATGATCCTGATGGGCGCGCTGATGTTCGGCTGGGTCGTCACCGGCATCGTCTTCCTAAGCAACGGCGCATGGCCGATCTTCGGCTTCTTCGGCCTCGACGTCATCGGCCTCTACATAGCCTTCCGGCTCAACTATCGCGCCGCCCGAACACGCGAAGAGGTCAGCGTCTCTCGCACCAGCCTCGACATCCGCAAGACCGCCCCTTCGGGCCAGTCCGAGCAGTTCCACTTCAATCCGTTCTGGACCCGGTTCGCCATCTCCCGCCACGAAGAGATCGGCATCACCGGCATGGCGGTCGTGTCGCGCGAGAACAGCGTGTCGCTGGGCAGCTTCCTCAATCCCGATGATCGCGAAAGCTTTGCCAAGGCTTTTTCGCGTGCACTGGCGACGGCAAAGACCCGCTGACGCAATTCCTGGAAAAGTACGAAGGAAGCTCAGCCTTTCGGCAGGAATCGGGTGGGAAAGCCTCGACCTCGGGGTGATATTGGCGTTCAAGGAGATAAAGCCATGAACGCCCAGACAAAGATCATGCCTGTCGCCACATTGCAAAAAGACATCACACCCACCGGCTCGGAATATGAGACCGTCCGGCGGGTGATCGAGAAGATCAGCCTCGACTATCGCGAGCAGCCATCGCTGGAAGCGCTCGCCGACGAAGTCGGGGAGACGCCGACCTCGCTGCAGAAGCTGTTCAGCCGGTGGGCCGGACTTTCGCCGAAGGCCTTCCTGCAGGCCGTGACGCTCGACCATGCGCGCCGATTGCTCGACGACGGCATGCCGTTGCTGGAGACGTCGTTCGAACTCGGCATGTCCGGGCCAGGCCGGCTGCACGACCTGTTCGTGACGCATGAGGCGATGTCGCCCGGCGACTACAAGACACGCGGCGCCGGCCTGACCATCCGCTATGGTTTCCACATCTCGCCCTTCGGTGTGGCGCTGATCATGGTGACCGATCGCGGCCTCGCAGGCCTGTCGTTCAACGATGCCGGCGAAGAGCGTGCGGCCTTCGCCGACATGGCTGGTCGGTGGCCGAACGCCACCTATGTCGAGGACATGAGTGCGACCGCGCCCTATGCCGCACGCATCTTCGAGCCGAGCCAGTGGCGCGCCGACCAGCCGCTCCGTGTGGTGATGATCGGTTCGGACTTCCAGCTGCGCGTCTGGGAAGCGCTGCTCAAGATCCCGATGGGGCGAGCCTGCAGCTATCAGGCCATCGCCAAGGACATCGGCCAACCCACGGCGAGCCGCGCGGTGGGCGCAGCAGTGGGCGCCAACCCGTTGTCCTTCGTGGTGCCCTGCCATCGCGCGCTGGGCAAATCAGGGGCGCTCACCGGCTATCACTGGGGCCTGACGCGCAAGCGCGCCATCCTCGGTTGGGAGGCCGGCAAGGTCGCGCGATGAATTTCGCGCGACCTCACCGCCAAGTTGCAGCTCAAACGCAAGCCAACAAAAGATTGAAAACTCGCTGTGCCTGGCCAGTCTTCCCTAGATGAGCTGTTACGCATGAGCGAGCTTTTGGCGATGACAGTCATTCAACGTTGAACAATGCCCTGGGGAGGCGGCCACCTATCGTGAACCTGTCAACGACCAAAGCTCAAGCCGGTTCCTAACTTCCTACGCCGACAACACCTCATTTTGACGATATTCTGTATTTTTACTTTGTACCCATAAAGCAAATATCTAATATCGAATATTTTATTCACTGACACAGTGTCAAAAAACTTTCTTTTGCGTCAAGTAAAAAGCAACGTACACAAACGAACTCTGGCGAACAATTTGGTGTTAACACCAAATTAACCATACCGGGAGCACGGTCGACCCAGGAACGCGACACCAGCGCCATCCTGGGAGAGCAGAATGAAATACTGCATACTCACATCCGGACTGATCCTCACCGCCGGCGCATCGATCCAGACGGCGTCGGCCGCCACCGGCAACATCACCTTCAACGGCACCGTGGCCGCCATCTGCACGATGGTCGTGAACAACTCGGCCGGCGTCATGACCGTCAGCCCCAGCCTGCAGTCCTTGAGCTCGAAGAATGCCGGCGGCGTGGCAGGCGTGGTCACGATCACCACCACCGGCGGCGTTTCGCTCAGCGTCGGGTCGGCGACATCGATCACGGTTCCGGCGCACGACACGGCGGCGACGACATGGACGTCGACATATCTGGCGACCGGGACACACACGATCGCGGAAACATCAGCGGCAACGCCGATCACCACGCCCGGGGTCGACACGGTCACCGTGCACCTCACCGGCACAAAGGGCGGCACCGACGTGTTCGCGAGCGGCAACTATTCCGCCACCGTCGTCGTCACCTGCCAGTAGCCAAAGGAGCAGCACGCAATGAAGGCCAGTTTCCTGCTCCCGCTTGTCACCGCAGCCATGCTCAGCCCAGTGGCCCTGGGACAGTCGATGTCGCCGATGCGCGGCGAGGTCACGAGCTTCACCGACGCCTTTGCCGTCAGGGTGTTTCCGGCAAACCCCTACAACACGAAGATCCGGGTCGACGTCCGTGTCTATGACCAGAACTTCCAGCCTGTGAAGGCCGATGTCGCACCCAACAGCTTCATGCTGGGCGCCGAGGCCTCGCGCCCTGTCCTCGTCGTCATTCCGTTCGACGGCGCTTCCGAGCGTAAAGTGCGTATCTGTACCGAAAGCGTTCCATTCCCCAACGAACAGACGCAGATAAAGGCTCAGATATGCGGAAAATTCCTGGGACAGCGGCGTTTCTGACGCTCGCGTGCCTGGCCGCAACTGCGCCAGTCACCGCATGGGCTGAAGACGTCTACAACCTCAACCAGAACCAGAACGGGTTCACTCTCCCGGGCGTGACCCTGCCCCAGGGCCAGGACGAGGTGCGCGCCGCCGACGGCACCACCTGCCGCTCGGCGGTTTCGGGCAACGGCGCCTATCTCGATGTCGGCGTGATCCAGGGCAGTGGCCGTAACAACACCGACATCGCCACCTATGGCCGCGTGGTCATCCCAATCGGCAGGACGCCGAAGCGGCTCGACTGCGCAAGGCTCTACGAGCTCGAAGTGGCGCGGCTTCAGATGGAACTGCAGCTTCTGAAGATGGGGCTTGGCGGCCAGGGCAACGGTGGCGGCGACATCACCGGCTCGGTGCAGCATTCCAAGTCTGGCTGGGCCGAAAGCGGCTGGACCGACGGCACGCAGAAGCCACAGAAACAGCCAGGACAATGATCATGCGCACCGGCACCCGCGCTTTCTGGATCGCGTGCCTTGGCCTCGTCAGCACGCCCGCGCAAGCCGCCATCATCGGCACCTGCACGATCAACATCACGTCGAACGGGACGCTGACAGCCAATCCCACCATCAACACGCTTGGCTCCACGCAATCGGGCGCCGCCGCCGCATCGGTCAGCGTGACCACCAGCTCGCTGCTGTGCAGCCTCCTCAACCTGCTCGACTGCTATGGCCTGTCGGCGCCTGCACCGGTCAACTTCCTGTCGGCTCCGAGCGGAGGCGATACCAACGTGACCTTCGCCTCCACCTACACCGTGGATGGCGTGACCTATGGCGGCAGCACGGTCACACGCGTGTCGAACGGAACCAGGATCGTCCCGGTCAACCTGACCGCCACCAAGTCGACTGGCATCTTCCCCGCCGGCCCCTACCAGGCACAGGTCGTCTTCCGCTGCGAATGACGCCGCGCCATCTGGCAAGAGCGCGCAACACAGGCTAGTTTCCGCCCGACTTTTCAGGAGACTGCCGTGATCACCGTTGTCGGATCCATCAACCTCGACCTCATCGCCACCGTCGGCCGCCTGCCCGGACCGGGCGAGACCGTGCCCGGCGGCGACTTCAAGTCGACCCCGGGCGGAAAGGGTGCCAACCAGGCGCTCGCCGCCGCCCGTGCCGGCGCCCCGGTCCGCATGGTGGGTGCAGTCGGCAAGGATGCATTCGCCGGCGAAGCGCTCGCATATCTCAGGGATGGCGGCGTCGATCTCGGCGGCGTGGCCGAGATGCATGCGGCGACCGGCATCGCCCTGATCCTGGTCGGCGGCGACGGCGAGAACATGATCGCCGTGGTGCCCGGCGCCAACGGCACGGTCGTGCCGGGAGACCTCGACAAGGCCAAGTTCGCCAAGGGTGACATCGTGCTGCTGCAGCACGAGATTCCGTTGTCGACGGTCGACGCAGCGATCGGCGCGGCGCGTCAGGCCGGCGCGATCACCCTGCTCAACACGGCGCCTTTCCGCGCCGAAGCCGCGGGCTTTGTCGGCAAGGCCAACTATGTCGTCGCCAACGAAACCGAATTCGACCTTTATGCCGAAGCGCTGGCCCTGCCGGCCGGCGAACGCCCGGAGCGCATGAGCGAATTTGCCCGCCGCACCGGCGCCGCCCTCATCGTCACGCTCGGCGGCGAAGGCGTGCTGGCAACCAAGGACGGCGGCATCATTCATGTCGACGCACTCAAGATCACCCCTGTCGACACCGTCGGCGCCGGCGACACCTTCTGCGGCTATCTCGCAGCCGGACTTTCCGCCGGGCTTGGCCTTGAGGATGCGCTCAAGCGCGCCGCTGCTGCCGGCTCGCTGGCCTGCCTGAAGCCAGGCGCGCAGCCCTCGATCCCTCTGGCAAGCGAAGTGGACACGGCACTCAGGGGTTGAATGCCGCCGCTTCTGGACACGCGCAAAATCTCGGTGCTTATTATCGAGCGACATCTGGAGGAACGGAAATGTCGCTCGAACTCTACGCCGCCTATGTCGTCGCCTGCATCGTCATCGTGCTGATACCGGGACCGACCGTCACGCTGATCATCGCCTCGAGCATCAGGCATGGCACGCGCGCCGGGCTGGCCAACGCCGCTGGCACGCAGATCGGCGTGGCGGCAATGATCGCCATCGTCGGCATCGGCCTCAACCAGATGATCGAGGCGATGGGCCACTGGTTCGAATGGGTCAGGCTTCTGGGCGCGGCTTACCTGATCTGGCTCGGCATCCAGATGTTCCGCTCGGGCGGCGAGCTCGCCGCCGACGGATTGCCAAAGCGGCCGCGCGGCGGCTTCTTCCTGCAGGGCTTCCTGGTTGCCATCTCCAATCCCAAGACGCTGATCTTCTTCGGCGCCTTCATTCCGCAATTCATCGACCCGAGCGCCAACTACGCGCAGCAGATCGTCATCATGGGCATCACCGCGATGGTCTTCGCCGCCATGTCGGACTCGGCTTACGCGATCGCCGCCGGCCGCGCCGGCAAGTTCCTGTCGGCCAAGCGCCTCAAGCTGATGACCCGCATATCGGGCACGTTCCTTGTCGGCGGCGGCGTGTGGCTGGCATTTTCGAGGACAAGATAACGGCACCTCGCCCTGCATCAGAAATGAAAAAGGGGCGGCCTGGTGCCGCCCCTTGTTTGTTGCTGGTCGCTTGGCCCGCTCAGAGCCGACCGAGACGCTCGACCAGAAGCGCGAAGAAACCGTCATGGTCGATGTCGCGCATGACGGTGGCGTTCTTCGGGCGCTTGGTGACGCCCCACCAGTCGATCACGGTCATGCCCATGGTCAGCTCCGACGACGTCTCGACGGTGACGTTGACGAAGCGGCCCTGGAACAGCTCGGGCTTGATAAGGTAAGCAATGACGCACGGATCGTGCAGCGGACCGCCGTCGGTGCCATACTTGCCTTCGTCGTAGCGCTCGAAGAACTCCAGCATCTGGGCGGTGGCGAGGCCAACCTTGGTGCCAAGCTTGCGGAAGGCGTCGATGCGCTTGGTGGTGGTCAGCGCCTTGTGGGTGACGTCGAGCGGCATAACCACGATCGGCACGCCCGAGCGGAACACCACGTCGGCCGCATGCGGGTCGACATAGATGTTGAACTCGGCCGACGGCGTAACATTGCCACCCTCGAAGAAGCCGCCACCCATCAGCACGATTTCCTTGATGCGCGGGGCAATGCGCGGCTCACGGATCATGGCGAGTGCAATGTTGGTCAGCGGGCCGAGCGGGCACAGCGTGATGGTGCCGGCCTCTTCGCGCATCAGCGTCTCGACCAGATAGTCGACGGCGTGCTGCTCCTGCAGCTTCATCTGGGGCTCGGGCAGCTCGGGGCCATTGAGGCCGGTCTTGCCGTGCACTTCCTCGGCGGTGACCAGTTCGCGCATCAGCGGGCGGATGGCGCCGGAAAAAACCTTGATGTCGGGACGGCCGGCCAGTTCGCAGATCTTGCGGGCATTGGTCTCGGTCAGCTTCAGCGGAACATTGCCGGCAACAGCGGTGATTCCCAGGATTTCGAGCTCGGGGCTTCCGAGCGCCAGCAATATGGCGACGGCATCGTCCTGACCGGGGTCGGTGTCGATGATGATCTTGCGCGGTTCGGGCATTTTCTTTCCTTATTGGGCAGGTTCTGTAGTCTTGAAGTTGCCGAAGCGGCGGACCATATCAGCAACAGGCGGAGAAATGCCATCCGGGTTTTTCCGCTTTATGTCGCTCCAAGAGGACACGTTGTAACATGAGCCGCATGACGCCCTTTTCGAGCCCGCTTCTTCTGGGTTTCGATACGATGGAAAAGACGCTGGAGCGCCTTGCCAAGACGGGCGACAGCTATCCCCCCTACAACATCGAACGCATCAGAAGCGCGGATGAGCGGGGCGAAAGGCTGCGGATCACTCTGGCGGTGGCCGGCTTTGCCGAAAACGATCTCGATGTCACCGTCGAAGAGAACCAGCTCATTGTTCGTGGTCGACAGAGCGACGACAAGGAGCGCGAATTCCTGCATCGCGGCATCGCCTCACGGCAGTTCCAACGCTGCTTCGTGCTGGCAGACGGGATGCGGGTGATCGCGGCCGAACTGAAGAACGGACTGCTCTCGGTCGATCTCGACCGGCCGGAAGCAGAAAGGCTGGTACGGAAAATAAACATATCGGTAGCAGAATAGCTGTTGCCGAAGCTCTCATGCGGGATGGCCGCGTCGGCATCCTCGCTAGAAGGAGGCTGAAATGCCAAATACTGTCCAGAGACTCATCATGACCACGGGCGAACTCGCCCATCTCGGCGAAGGCTCCGTCGCCTATCTCAGAAAGGTCAACAGCGACGATCTGCGCGGCCGTTTCCCCGGCCTGACGGAGATCGATCCCGGCCTCGAGCTGTGGGCGCTGTTTGCCGCGACCGGTGAACCGATCCTGTTGTCTGATGCCCGTGACCGCGCGCTTGCGGGCGCGATGGAAAACGATCTGACCACCGTCGCCATCCACTAGTGCGCCGCGCGTCCGGAAGGACGCCTGACGCCTGGCCTGGCTTAGACGGCAGCCTGAACGGAAAAGGGCCGCGAATCGCGGCCCCTCCAGGCTTTTTTCCAAGATTGGGCGAAATCAGGCCGCGTGCGAGGCCGGCGTTTCGGACAGCAGCGCATGGATTGCAGCTGCATCGCGCGTGCCCCTGATCTTGGCCACGGTATCGGCATCGCGCAGAACGCGGGCGATGCGCGACAGCGCCTTCAGGTGATCGGCGCCCGCCCCTTCGGGCGCCAGAAGCAGAAAGACGAGATCGACCGGCTGGTCGTCGAGCGCTTCGAAATCGACAGGCGTTTCCAACCGCGCGAAGACACCGGTAATCCGCTTTACCCCTGCGAGCTTTCCATGCGGGATGGCAATTCCGTTGCCGACACCAGTCGAGCCGAGACGCTCGCGCTGTAGGATGGTGTCGAACACCTCCCGCTCGGGGATGCCGGAAATCGTAGCGGCCCTTTCGGCGAGAAGCTGAAGCAGTTGCTTCTTGGAGTTCGCCTTCAAGGCCGGCATGATTGCCGGTACCTCGATCAGATCACTCAGATCCATTCTGAAATATCCCTTGCTGTGCATACCGCCGCATGGCCCCAAACGCCCCGCATACGGTCGGTATCGACTATCCCTGGCCGACCTTAGCGGTCGAGGGATCTATCCAGCCGATGTTTCCATCCGGCCGGCGGTAGACGATGTTGAGATGTTCGTTGCCAGCATTGAGGAACACCACGACCGGGGTGTCCTTGGTGTCGAGTTCGATGACAGCCGAGGCCACCGACATGGTTTTCAGAACCACCGTCGATTCTGCGACGATTGCGGGTGCGAAGTCCTCAGGGATTTCGTCCTCGTCGTCGCCGAGCGGCGCGACCACCGAATAGGCAACGTCCGTCAAGGCACCGTTGCCGCTCCCCGAGCTATGCGACCTGAGCCTGCGCTTGTAGCGCCGCAGGCGGGTTTCGAGCTTGTCGGCCGCCACATCGAATGCGGCGGTCGGTTCCTGGGCCTCTCCGGTCGCCTGCAGCGACATGCCCGAATCCAACCGCACCATGCAGTCAGCGGTGTAGCGAGACCCGGCCTTCACCACATTGACGTGTCCGGAGAATCCACGATCGAAATATTTATCGATCGCTTCGCCGATACGACCTTCGATGCGCGTACGAAACGCATCGCCGATATCCATATGTTTTCCCGAAATACGCAAGCTCATCTGAAAACTGACCTTTTCTGTTCAGACTTCAAACTCGTCCGAGTTTATACCCGTGGCCGGTGCAAACAAGCGCTGGCTCGCTTGGCACACCGAAATTAAGTCCGAACTTCCCGATCGATGATGGGTTGCCCCACAGCGTTCCGGCTCGCATCGCAAGCCAGTTCGCACGGCATCGACCCTTGGCGGGTTCAGCCCCCCCTTCATGCGGGCGGGCTTCTAGACACTTCATTAGGGATTGTCAATCAACGCACGGAATCCGCGAACCTGCGCCACCGGACTCAACCGGCAAGGCCGGCCAAAGCACGCTTTTCGCGCCGCCGCTGCACCGAGGACGCAATGTTCATGGCCTCGCGGTATTTGGCGATGGTGCGGCGGGCGATGTCGACGCCGTCCTTCTTCAGAATGTCCACGATGGCATCGTCAGACAGCACCTCGGAGGGCTTTTCCTCCTCGATCATCTGGCGGATGCGGTCACGTACGGCTTCCGAGGAATGGGCATCGCCGCCCTCGGCCGAAGCAATTGCCGCGGTGAAGAAGTAACGCAGTTCGAAAACGCCACGCGGCGTCAGCATATACTTATTGGCGGTGACGCGGCTTACAGTCGATTCATGCATGCTGATGGCATCGGCCACCGTGCGCAGGTTGAGCGGCCGGAGATGGCGTACGCCGTGGACCAGGAAGGCATCCTGCTGCCGGACGATCTCTGAAGCGACCTTGAGGATCGTCTTGGCGCGCTGGTCGAGGCTGCGGGTCAGCCAGTTGGCGTTCTGCAGGCACTCGGCGAGGAAGTTGCGCTCGGTCGCATCCTTGGCACGGCCGGTCACCTGGGCGAAATAGACCTGATCGACCAGCACGCGCGGCAGCGTCTCCGGGTTGAGTTCCACAGCCCAGCTGCCATCGGCCGCCTGGCGCACCTCGACGTCAGGCACGACCGTGTCGGCCGCGCCGACGGCAAAGGCGCCGCCTGGCCGGGGGTCGAGCGCTCGGATCTCAGCCAGCATGGCCAGCAGATCCTCTTCGTCAACGCCGCACAGCCGGCGCAGACTCTGGAAGTCGCGCCGCGCCAGAAGCTCGAGATTGTCGACCAGAACTGCCATGGCGGGATCGAGCCGGTCGCGGCGGGCAAGCTGGATGCGCAGGCACTCGGCCAGGTCGCGGGCAAACAGGCCGGCAGGATCGAAGGCCTGGCAGCCTTTCAGCATCGCAAGCACGAACGCCTCGTCGACGCCAAAGCGTTCGGCGATGTCAGCCGCGTCGCCACGGAAATAGCCTGCCTCGTCCAGCCAATCCGTCAGCTCCGCCGCCACCAGCCGCTCCACCGGATCGGCAAACGCAAAGGCGACCTGTTCGCCGACATGATCGCGCAGCGTCACCGCCGCAGCAGCCATGTCCTCCATGTCGAAACCGTCGCCCCCGCCGCCAGGGGCAGCACCCGGCGACGCCGACTTCCACTGCATGGCAAGTTCGGGGCCGACATGCTCTACGGTGCCGGGATCGTCGGGGAACAGGTTTTCGAGCGAGGTATCGAGCTTCTCCGAGATGGCCTCGGAGCTCCAGCCGGCCTCGCCCTCGAACCAGTCGTCATTCGACTGTCCGGCAGCTTCGCCCTGTGTCTCGATCTTCGGGAACTGGTCGGTGGCGACGTCGTCCGGGGTTTCGGCCCGATCAAGCAGCGGATTGCGCTCGATCTCGTCGTCGATGAAGCGCTCAAGCTCGGCATGGGTGAACTGAAGCAGCCTGATCGACTGCATCAGCTGCGGGGTCATGACCAGCGACTGGGACTGCCGCAGCTGCAATTTCGCCGACAGCGCCATCGTTCTGCCTGACCCGATCCCTTTTTTCATGCGGCCGAAAACCGGCTCGCCTGCCAGCTTCGATAAAACTGGCCCGGCTTTTGCATGTCAAGCAGATTGGGGTTTTGCCGGAACCATATTGACCGCTTTGCCCGCGATGCGACACCGGGACTGCCCCTTCAGAGGGCAACCCGCCGGGAAACAGGCCCTAAAGCGTAAAGCCTTCGCCGAGATAGAGCCGGCGGACGTCGGGGTTCGACACCACCTCGTCGGCGCGACCATGGGTCAGCACTTCGCCGGCATGGATGATGTAGGCGCGGTCGATGAGGCCGAGCGTCTCGCGGACGTTGTGGTCGGTGATCAGCACCCCGATGCCGCGCTTGGTCAGGTGGCGCACAAGCTGCTGGATGTCGGCCACCGCGATGGGGTCGACACCGGCAAAGGGCTCGTCGAGCAGCATGTAGTTAGGCCGGCTGGCGAGCGCGCGGGCGATCTCGAGGCGGCGGCGTTCGCCGCCCGACAGCGCGATCGACGGCGATTTCCGGAGATGGCTGATGTGGAACTCCTCGAGCAGCGAATCGAGGGTCTTCTCGCGCTCCTTGTGGCTTTTTTCGACCACTTCAAGAATGGCGCGGATGTTGTTTTCGACCGACAGGCCCCGGAAGATCGAGGCTTCCTGCGGCAGATAGCCGATGCCGAGGCGCGCCCGGCGGTACATCGGCATGTGGGTGACGTCGAAACCGTCGATCTCGATGGTGCCCTGGTCGACCGGCACGAGGCCGGTGACCATATAGAAGCATGTCGTCTTGCCGGCACCGTTGGGTCCAAGCAGACCAACAGCCTCGCCGGCCCGAACGCCGAGCGTCACCCCGCTGACAACCTGCCTGCCCTTGTAGGCCTTGGTCAGGCCCTTGGCGATCAGCGTGCCCTTGAACGTGCCGTTCTTGGTGCCACTGATGGCCGCAGGCGCGGCAGGTTTGCGCGCCGAACCGGGCGTAAGACGCGACAACAGCGAGGATGTATCGGACATTATTTCTTCTGCGAACTCGGTGTGATCGACATCATCACACGACCGTTGCCGCCGGCGCCCTTGGTGCAGCCGTCGACCTGGGCCAGGCCCGTCTTCATCTGCACGGTAAGCTTGCAACCGACCAACACATTGTCGCCTTCGGACAGAACGACCTCCTTGCCGGACATCACCAGCACTTCGGTCTTCATGTCGAAGGTGCCGCGGTCGCCGGTCGCCACCTGCTTGTCGGACTTCACATAAACCTTGTCGTCGACTTCAAGCCGGTCGATGGCCGCCGATCCCGTGGCGGCCGAACCGCCCTTGGCGTCCTTGGCGTAATAGACGGTCATCTTGCCAGACTTCATCACCGTCGGCCCCTGGGTGACGCTGACATTGCCGGTGAAGATCGCCAGATTTTCCGATTCGCGAACCTCGAGCTTGTCGCTCTCGATCTGGATCGGCTGGTCGCCAGAAAGCTTGAGGCCCGAAAGCCTGCTCTGGCTGTCCTGGGCATGGGCACCGCCAGTGGCGAGCACCAGCCCCATGAACGATAGGGCGGCCATAGACCGCCACGAATTAATTGCCCGCACTCCCGCCTCCGCTGCCAACCCGCGCCGCCTTCATCCGCGCGGGATCAATGTCCACGCGCACCCTGTTTTCGAAGACGACAACCTTGCCGTTATCATGCATCGACATCGAATCGGACCTGATGGTCGAACCGTCAAGGCTTATTTCAACCGGTTGATCGGTCTTCATCGCGCCGCTGCCCATGTCGAGATACGCCGATTTGAGCCGCGCTACCATCCCGTCGCTGGTCTTTACAGTAACGTCGTCGGTGAGATTGAGCGTGTTGCCATCGCGATCGTAGACACCGCGCGTCGCATCGACCTTGGCGACGTCCTTGGCCGAGATCGGCAGATTGGCATCGATGCCCAGAAGCTCGACCACGCCCTGGTTGCCCGGATCCTGCACGGCGCGATCGGCCGTCATCGAATAAGGCAGGTTGTCGCGGGTGAAACCGTTGAGCTGCGGCTTGGCCATGACCAGCTTGCCTTCGGAGAAGGCAGCGCCTTCGGCCTTGACCTGCAGCGCCGGCGGGGCAGCGAAATAGGAATAGCCGCCGAACAGGACCGCGAGCGTCACCGCCGCCAGCGGCAGAGCGAGCTTCAGGAAGCGGACACGGCGCGAATGGCGGGTCGCCCTGTCGAAGGCATCGGCGCGCGAAGTCGCAAGCGCGATCGCGGTTTCCACCGCAACGCCGCCACCGCCGCCGCTCGTCTCGATTGGTCGCGCCAACGCCAAAGCCCTTCTTCGAACTGTCTGTGCCGTTCTGTCTGTGCCGTTTCAGGCACGGCACCGTGAAGCGGATGAAAGCCACGAAAATATGACCATAAGGTCAAGGAGTTGCAGTCAAATGCACGAATCGCGAAGCTTCCGGCAGCCAAGATGCAACCTGCAATATGGGTATTTACTCCAGAAAACCAACGTCCCGCAACGGCAGCTGCGTCAGGAAAGCGGTGGCTCTCGCCGGGACGTTGCTTTAAAAGCCTTGGACTTAGCAAAATTCGAGGCACGCGATGTCCATGAGAGCCGACGATCTGATCGACCGCCGCCGGTTGCGGCGCAAGCTGACCTTCTGGCGTATTGCCGCATTGGTGATTGCTGCACTGGCCATCGTCGCCGTCTCGACCTGGATGGCCGGCGACAGGTTACCGGGCGTGGCCAGCGACCACATCGCCAAGGTCAGGATCGAAGGCACGATCACCGAGGACGAGGACCTGCTCGACCGCCTCGACAAAATCCGCAAGTCGCCGTCGGTCAAGGGCGTGATCCTGTCGATCGATTCGCCCGGCGGCACCACCGCCGGCGGCGAGGCGATCTTCGACGCCGTGCGCAAGCTCGCCGCCGAGAAGCCCGTGGTGACGCAGGTCGGCACGCTTGCCGCATCGGCCGGCTACATGATTGCGTCCGCATCCGACCACATCGTGGCGCGCAAGTCCTCGATCGTCGGTTCGATCGGGGTGCTGGTGCAATATCCCGACCTGACCGGATTGATGGACAAGCTCGGCATCAAGCTCGAGGAAGTGAAATCGTCGCCGCTGAAAGCCGCACCCTCGCCCTTCAAGCCGACGACAGACGACGAGCGCGCAATGGTCCGCAACATGATCATGGACAGCTACGACTGGTTCGTCGGCATCGTCGCCGACCGCCGCGCGATGTCCAAGGCCGATGCCACGGCGCTTGCCGACGGCAGGGTGTTCACCGGGCGCCAGGCGCTCGCCAACAAGCTGATCGACGAGGTCGGCGGTGAAGACCAGGCCATTGCCTGGCTCGGCACCAAGGGAGTCGACGTCAAGTTGACGGTCGTCGAATGGAAACCCGCCCGCACGGGCAGCTTCTTCCTGCCGAACTCGCTGGCCAAGGCACTCGGCCGCGCGTTCGGCGTCGGCGACTTCTCGTCCGAAATCATCAAGGAAATGGGCGCCGAACGCTTGTTCCTTGACGGTATGCTGTCGCTCTGGCACCCTGAAAAAGCTGTGTCAGGCAATTGAAAAACAAATAAAATCATCGACATTTCGACGGGGACCGCGCGCATGATCAAGTCCGAACTTGTGCAAATTATTGCCACTCGCAATCCGCATCTGTTTCTGCGGGACGTCGAGAATATCGTCAGCGCCATCTTCGACGAGATCACCGAGGCACTGGCCGAAGGCAACCGCGTCGAACTGCGCGGGTTTGGCGCATTTTCGGTCAAGAACCGTCCGGCCCGGACCGGCCGCAACCCGCGCACCGGCGATTCCGTCGAGGTCGAGGAAAAGTGGGTGCCGTTCTTCAAGACCGGCAAGGAACTGCGCGAGCGCCTCAACGCGGCCAAATAGTCGATTTACGGTCGCCGCCAGTTTCAATCGGGAATGCCCATGTTTAACCGCGTCATGCTCATCGTGGTCCTGGTGCCCCTGGCGATCGTGCTGATTGCGCTCGCCGTGGCCAACCGCGCGCCCATCGCCTTCACGCTCGACCCCTTTAATCCCGGCAATCCGGGCTTGACCGTACAGGCGCCGCTGTTCGTGCTCTTGTTCCTGGCGCTCGGGCTCGGCGTCATCCTCGGCAGCGCGGTGACCTGGGTAAAGCAGGGCCGTCACCGCAAGGTGGCGCGCCAGCGCAGCCTCGAGGCCGAGAGCCTGCGCCAGGCGGCGAGCCAGCGTCCGCCGGCCGCACCGCAAGGCCCGGCACTGCCGCGCCCGCACTGACCGGCGCCAGGCGCCTTCTGGGGGAAAATCCATGCTGCAATTTTCGGCCGGCGATATCGACCGGGCACTGACCTTTCCCGGTCTTGTCGAAACGCTGAGAACCGCCTTTCGCGAAGGTGCGGTGCAGCCTGTGCGCCACCATCATACGGTCGAGCGCGCCAAGGGTACTGACTCGACGCTGCTTCTGATGCCGGCCTGGACCGACTTCAAGGCGCCCGCCGCCGCTGCCGAGGGTCATATCGGCGTCAAGATCGTCACCGTTTCGCCTGACAACAACGATATCGCCAAGCCGGCGGTCGTCGGCATCTATCTGCTTCTCGACGGCGTCACCGGCGAGCCACAGGCCTTGATGGATGGCCCACGGCTGACCCAGTGGCGCACGGCCTGCGCCTCGGCGCTGGCTGCCACCTACCTCGCCCGCGAGGACGCCTCGAAGCTCCTGGTGATCGGTGCCGGCGCGCAGTGCCGGTTCCTGGCCCGCGCCCACGCAGCCGTGCGCCCGATCACGGAAATCCGGATCTGGAACCGTACGATCGCCAATGCCGAGACGCTGGCCGCGTCGCTGAGGAGCGAAGGCTTTGACGCCAAGGCGGTGTCCGACCTCGATGCAGAGCTCGGCTGGGCCGACATCGTCACCGCCGGCACGATCTCGACCACCCCGCTGGTGAAGGGTGCGAGGCTGAAGCCGGGCACCCATGTCGACCTCGTCGGCGGCTTCACGCCCGGCATGCGCGAGGCCGACGACGACGCCATCTCGACTGCGCGCGTCTATGTCGACACCCGCGCCGGCGCCACCAAGGAAGCCGGTGACATCGTCCAGCCGATCGCGTCCGGCGTGCTCAAGGCCGACGCCATCATAGCCGACCTGCATGAACTCGCGCGCGGCCAGAAGGCCGGCCGCCAGTCGGCGGACGAGATCACCCTGTTCAAGTCGGTGGGCGCCGCTCTCGAGGATCTCGCCGCCGGCATCGCCGTCTACAAGTCACTCAAGCCGAAAGCCTGAACTCGACGTCGGCACCCATGGCTTCCGCGATCAGGCGAAAGTCGTGCTCGCTGAGCGGACAGAGGCCGAAGCGCAGTTGGTAGCCCCAGTTGGGCCCCGCCGTGAAATCGAGCTGCCCGGCGAGCGCTGCGACAGGCACTTCGTGTGCAACGGCCCAATCGACATCCTTGCGGGATGGCACGAAGCCTCCACCCATGTCGAAACGATAGGGTTCGCCCGGTCGCACCCGGCCGATTGCCGTGAAGGATTTCAGCCCATCCTTGCCGCCCATGACTGTCGACGGCGAATAATAGACCACGCCGTCGCCGGCGCCGATCCGGCGCAGCGGGCCTGCCTTGCCGTGGCAGACCTGCATGAAGCCGCTGGCCCGGCCGATACGGACATGATCGGCCGAGGCGACGGCCAGCCAGTTGCCGGTGCTCATGCCCGTACTCATGGCTGCGCCACAGCTGCTTCGTCGAGGCAGTAGACGCGCAGGCGATGGCCATCCGGATCGAGCGCCACGAAAGTGCGGCCAAAATCCATGTTGCCGGGCGATTGCAGGATATCAAGCCCGTGTTCGGCCCATTCGGCACACGTCGTGTCGACGGCGTCAGGGGTTGCCAGCGCAAAGACAAGTTCGGCTCCGCCGCCTGCCGCAGTTGCCGCCGGCTCGACGGTGTGGCGCGACCACAGGCCGAGCTTGAAGCTGTTGTCGAGCACGAACATGACGAAGGTCGCTGATGTCTCGACCGGCTGGCGGCCGAGCAGCCTGGCGTAGAAGGCGCCGCTGGTCTCGGGGCTGTCGACATAGAGGATGATGAAGTTGGGACTGCGCATCTGTGCTCTCCTTGTTGGGACGAGGACAGGTGTAGCCGGCGCCACTGTCAGATTCTGGCAGTAGCGTTCAAAGCTTCCTAGAGGTGCCGAGCGTCGCCCGCCATTCCTTCAGCATGACGGCGCGACGGAGAGGGTAACGCGTGTCGGTGGCAGCGAGGTCTGAGATTCGGTCGGCACGAAAGTGCCTGAAATCCTGCCGCATCTCGCACCACGCCACCATCACCCGAACCTTGTCGAAGAAGCCGAGCGCAAAGGGCCACACCCTGCGTCGCGAGCTTGCTCCCGAAGCATCCTCATAGGTCATCTCGAGCTTGCGCTCGCCGCGGATCGCCTTGCGAATGATCCCGAGGTCGGCGCCCTCACGCGTCGCCTCGGCACTTGGGCCGACCAAAAGCGCGGTGGCGTCGAGCTCTTCGCGCAAATCGTCGGGCAGGACGGAAGAGATCTTAGCCAAGGCGTCGGCCGCAGCCGCCGAAAGCCTGGTGTCAGGCTGCTTGGCCACCCAGCGCGATCCAAGCACGATGGCCTCGATCTCCTCGTCGGTGAACATCAGCGGCGGCAGCATGAAGCCGGGCTTCAGCACATAGCCCAGCCCCGGCTCGCCCTCGATCGGCGCGCCCTGCCCCTGCAAGGTGGCGATATCACGGTAGAGCGTGCGGATCGATACATCCAGCTCGCCGGCAAGCACAAGCCCGCTCACCGGCCGGCGGTGGCGGCGCAAGATCTGGATGAGGTCGAGCAGGCGTTCGGAGCGCGACATGATTCTCGGGCGAGTTTGGCGTGTACGATAGGCCGCGGCATGCATCGCCGGAAGGCATGGAGTGGCGAAAGCCCTTCAATAGCTCTTATCGTCCAACGGGTTCACCATCAGGGCTTTGAGAGAGCCGCGACCTGCCCGCGACCGCCCGTCCGGTTGCGGTGCGAGATGGCCTGTGTCAAAAGCGGCCAACCATCTGGAGACGCCGTTCCTTGAAGCATCCGCGCGACAAACGCCGCGACAGCCGCCCGCAACCGCCCCGCAAGAGCGGTGCCGCGCCCGCGCAAGCGCGCGAACGCACCGAGCGGCAGCCGGAGCGCAGGCAGGAGCAGAGGCCAGCTCCGCGCCAGGACCATAAGCCAGAACCCAAGCATCAGTCCGAGCCAAGGCATCAGGTCGAGCCGAGGTCGGAACCACGCAAGCTTACGCGCCGCGAAGGAGAGTTGCCGGCCGAGCGCCTGCCGCTGATCCTCGAAGTCGCGCCCAACGACGACTACGCCTTGCTCGACTCGGGCGACGGCCAGAAACTCGAACAATACGGCCCCTATCGCATCGTGCGCCCCGAGGGGCAGGCGATCTGGCAGCGCGCGCTGCCGGCAAAGGAATGGGACCGCGCCGACGCGGTCTTCACCGGCGACACCGATGAAGAGGGCCTGGGCCGCTGGCGCTTCCCCAAGGAACCGCTCGGCGAAACATGGCCGATGCGCCATGACGGGCTGCACTATCAGGGCCGCTTCACCTCGTTCCGCCACGTCGGCGTATTCCCCGAACAGGCGACGCACTGGGACCACATGGCGCGGATGATCGTGGAGGCCAAGCGCCCGGTGAAGGTGCTCAACCTGTTCGGCTATACCGGGCTTGCCTCACTGGTAGCCGCCCGCGCCGGCGCCGAGGTCACCCATGTCGACGCCTCGAAAAAGGCCATCGGCTGGGCGCGCGAGAACCAGGAGATGGCCGGTCTCGCCAACAAGCCGATCCGCTGGATCTGCGAGGACGCAATGAAGTTCGTCGAGCGCGAGGAGCGCCGCGGCAGCCGCTACGACATCATCCTGTTCGATCCGCCGGCCTATGGCCGCGGACCCAAAGGCGAGGTGTGGCAGCTGTTCGAGAGCCTGCCCGCCATGACCGACATCTGCCGTTCGATCCTGACGCCGAAGCCGCTGGCGGTGGTGCTGACGGCCTATTCGATCCGCGCCTCGTTCTTTGCCATCCACGCTTTGATGCGCGACACCTTCGCCGGCATGGGCGGCACCATCGAGTCGGGCGAACTCGTCATCCGCGAGAAATCGGCCGGACGGGCGCTTTCGACATCGCTTTTCTCACGCTGGGTGGCCAAATGAGCGAACATCGCACCGGAGCGCCCGGCCGCGTCAAGGAAGTGACGAGCCTTGCCAACCCGCTGGTCAAGGACATCAAGTCGCTGGCGCTGAAGAAATTCCGCGACCAGCAGAACGCCTTCATCGCCGAAGGCCTGAAGCTGGTCATCGACGCGCTCGACCTCGGCTGGACGATCAAGACGCTGATCTTCGCCAAGTCAGGCCTCGGCAATCCGGCCATCGAGAAGGTCGCGGCGCGCACCCGTGCCGCCGGCGGCGATGTGCTCGAAGTGTCGGAAAAGGTCATCACCGCGATCACCCGCCGCGACAATCCGCAGGCTGTCGTCGGCGTGTTCGGCCAGCGTTTCGTGCCGCTCAGGGACATCAGGCCCAAGGACGGCGAGGTCTGGGTGGCGCTCGACCGGGTGCGCGACCCCGGCAATCTCGGCACCGTCATCCGCACGGTCGATGCGGTGGGCGCGAAGGGCGTCATCCTGGTCGGCGACACCACTGACCCGTTCTCGCTTGAAACCGTGCGCGCAACCATGGGCTCGATCTTCGCGGTGCCGGTCGCCAAGACGCACCCGGATGCCTTCCTCGAATGGCGCAAGGGTTTTGCCGGCATCGTCGCCGGCACGCATCTCAAAGGCGCGGTCGACTATCGTTCGGTCGATTTCGGCACGCGACCGGTGCTTTTGATGATGGGCAACGAGCAGCAGGGCCTGCCCGACAATCTGGCCGACGCCTGTGACAAGCTGCTGCGCATCCCGCAGGCGGGCCGTGCGGATTCGCTCAATCTCGCGGTCGCCACCGGCGTCATGCTGTTTGAAATCCGGCGCGGCGCGCTGAAGCTTTAGGAGCCGCCGGTGAAGCCAGTCGCATTCTACGGGATCGTCACGGCGCTCGCGGTTGCGATCGACCAGTGGATCAAGGTGCTCGTCGAGGCCAATCTGGTCATGCACGAGAAGATCGACCTGCTGCCCTTCCTGGCGCTCTACCGCACCTACAACACCGGCATCGCGTTTTCGATGTTCTCCAATGTCGGCGACACCGGCCTGATCGTGCTGACCGGCGCGGTCGTCGCCTTCGTCACCTTTCTCGCCATCAAGACCACGCCGGAGCAGACCATTTCGCGCTTCGGCTTTGCCCTGATCGTCGGCGGCGCGCTGGGCAATCTCATCGACCGTACGGTCTACGGCCACGTCATCGACTACATCCTGTTCCACACGCCTGTATGGTCGTTCGCCATCTTCAACCTTGCCGACGCCTTCATTTCCGTAGGTGCCGCCCTGGTCGTGCTGGACGAATTCCTGGCCTGGCGGCGCGGCCGCGCCGAGAAAGCCAAGGCGAACGATTGACGCCCCGTCCGGGAACCGAGTTCGGCTTCCGGCCAGAATGATGTTCAGATTCAACAGATTAGATTACGCTCGGTGTGCCCGGCCGGACGCGCATAGTTCCAGCCGGAATGGCATTCTACGATAGTCGTGACTTACGCACAGAATTCGCTTGGCGATTAGCAAAAATTTCAGGAAGGTCGCAATCGGGTCCAAGCTCTGCCACAATCGCTATCCATGATGCAGGGTGTGGGACGAGCCAATAAGGCACTGTCTGGACTGTTCTTCGGTCACGCGGCGTAGATTCGTGGGCTGGAACGGCGGGTGGGACGCTCGGTATTTTCGAGCAAACGGGGCCTAGTGGAGAGTTGTTTGTGAGAATGCCCTTCAGGTCGGGCGCTGCCAATCAGCCGCGCTCTTCGATGATGTTCACGAAAACCGACCAGTCATCCTGGCGCGACAACGCGCCGAACCGTGGCTTGGTCTGCGGCGTGTTGGCGATGACCGCTCTGATGAGCGTGACCGCCGTTTCCGCGCTTTTCATCGTTCCCCACCTCGGACAGCATTCCGCCAACAGCGCGCAGGAAGTGCGCCGCGCTGAAGTCCAGCCGGGGGCCGAGCCAGCAAAAGACAAGATCACCACCATCACGGCAGAGCCTACAGGCCGCCAGAACCGGCTGGCCTCGACCAGCTCGTCGATCATTGTGTCCAGCGCCATGGCCGAAGAGGCGACCGACATGCCGCTGGCCGCTGATCCGCGCTGGGCCCAGGTGGTGGCGGCGAGCGCCAACAAGCCGCTCGAGGCCATTCCCGCAATCCCCGGCGCCGAAAAAGTCATAGCCAAGGATCCGGTCGAGACCGATGCCCTGGCTCTGGTCGAGCCGGATGCCAGTGCCACTGCAGCCGTTCAGGCAATCGAAAACGAGACCGCGGACGCCGAAATGGCGCCCGAGGCTGCGCCTGCAGCGGCCAAGCCAGCCCAGCAGGCCCAGGCCGGCGGCCAGATCACCATCAAGCGTTCTGTGAACATGCGCTCCAAGCCCGGCGGCGCCGTACTCGAAGTCATCCCGGCAAAGGCTTCGGTGGAAGTCGTGTCATGCACCAAATGGTGCGAGATCGTCTTCAACGGCCAGCGCGGCTTCATCTACAAATCCTACGTCCAGTAGCGCCCGACACGATCGTTAAAACTCGAACGATCCGCCAAAATCTTCCCTAAGCTCTGCCTGCTAGGCTTCCGCCATGATGACGGAGTCAGGCGTTACCGAGGAGAGCAAGGCAAGCGACGCAGCCGCGACCGAGGCTGAGACGTCGACGCCCAGGCGTATCCTGACCCCGCAACCGCTTGAGGCGGAACTGCCTAAGGAGCCGCCGCGCGGCCTCTACTTTGCGACGCTAGTCACCGTGCTCGTGCTTGCCGGGCTCGCCCATCTCACCGGCGCGCCAAGCTTCATCAGCATCGGTCTCATCTGTGCCGGCACCGCCGGCCTCGTGCTTCTGGCCCGCAGTCTCAGCGAACGCGAACGCGCCGCCGGCGCCATCACCAAAAACGCCTCGCGCAACCGCGCCGAGATCGAAACGCTCGCCGACCGCATGTGGGAACTACAGGAAAGCGAAGAGCGCTTCCGCGGCCTCATCGATGCGCTCGGCGACCTGGTCGTGCACCGCGACCGCGACGGCCGCATCGTCTATGCCAACAAGGTCTTTGCCGACCTCGTCGGCAAGGACCTGCGCGACCTCGCCGGCAAGACCCTGTCGGAACTCGGCGTCGACGTCGGCGTGGTGCCTGATGCCGCCTTTGCCGAAGGCGAGTGCCTGAGTTCGACCGATGTCGGCATCCGCTCGGCCGGCATCGTGCGCTGGTTCTCGTGGATCGAGCTGTCGGTCCGTGACAAGGCCAGCCATGCGGTTTCGCACCGGGCCATCGCCCGCGACATCACCGCCCGCAAGCGCGCCGAGACCGCGCTGATCGGCGCGCGCGAACGCGCCGAATTCGCCAGCCAGGCCAAATCGCGCTTCCTGGCGACCGTCAGTCATGAAATCCGCACGCCGATGAACGGCATCATGGGCATGGCGAAGCTGCTGCACGACACCGAACTGTCGCCCGAGCAGCGCACCTATCTCGGCGCGATCTCGACTTCGGCCAGCGCGCTTCTGGCGCTGATCGAAGATCTGCTCGACTATTCCAAGATCGAGGCAGGGCGCTTCGATCCCGAGCCGCAGCCGATGTCGCCGCGCGAGATGGCCGACAATGTGGTGGAACTGCTTGCCGCACGCGCCTTCGCCAAGGGCATCGGCCTCGGCTGCCATGTCGCCCCCGATGTGCCCGCGATGATGACGGCCGATCCGGGCCGTGTTCGCCAGGTGCTGCTCAATCTGATCGGCAATGCGGTGAAATTCACCGACGCCGGCGGCGTACGCCTGACTGTGCGGCGCATCGACGACGGCAATCCCGGCAAGATCCGCTTCACCGTCTCCGACACCGGTACCGGCCTGCGCCCGGAGGACATGGAACGCATCTTCGAAGAGTTCGAACAGGCCGACGGCACCTCGACCCGCTCGCATGGCGGCGCCGGCCTCGGCCTTGCCATCTCCAAGCGCCTGGCCACCTCGATGGGCGGGGCGCTGACGGTCACCAGCGTGCCCGGCCAGGGCTCGGAATTCTCGTTCGACCTGCCGGCCTATGGCGCCTCGGACGAAGCCCCGATGCGCGGCGACGCGCTGGCCGGCCGCCAGGCGGTGATCCTGTCACGCAACACAACCGAGGCCGAGGCCATTGCCGAGACCATCCGTGCCCATGGCGGCAGGGCTGACATCGTGGCGACGCCGGAACAGGCCCGCCTTTACGCCGACGGATGCAATGCGCTGCTGGTCGATGCCGCCATGGAAGACACCGACGGCCGCTTGCTGCGCCATATGCGGGAACGCGGCTTTGCCACGGCGGATGCCGTGACGCTGATCGCGCCCACCGACCGCGGCCTGCTTGGCGAACTGCGTGCCAGCGGCTACGCCACGTTCCTGGCCCGGCCGGTGCGCGGCGAAACGCTGATGCGCGTCCTCCTGGCGGCCAAGGGCAGCCTTGCGAACCAACCGCAGGCAGCGAATCGCCTGAGGGCGGCAAAGCCTGCCGGAGGCGGCAGCCTGTCGGTGCTGATCGCCGAGGACAACGACATCAACGCCATGCTGGCTCGCGCGGCGCTGACCAAAGCCGGCCACCGCGTCGAGGTGGTCAACAACGGCAAGGCCGCCGTCGAAGCCGTCACCAGCGGTTCGCACAAACATCGCTACGACGTCGTGCTGATGGATATGCACATGCCCGTGATGGACGGCCTGGACGCAATTTCAGCCATCCGCCGGCATGAGGAACAGCACGGGCTTGCCGCCGTTCCGATCATGGTTTTGTCGGCCGACAGCCAGGAAAAGACCCGCCACGCGGTGCTCGCACATGGCGCCAGCGGCTTCATCACCAAGCCTCTGGACCCCGATGTGCTGATCAATCTGGTCGAGCAACGGGCAGCTGCCTAGAGGTCATCTCTCTGATTTTCCTAGCCGGCTAGACGAAGTTGCTTGCCGTGCAAGTCTTGCCCGGGCGGGTCGATCACGATACTGTCACAATCCTGTAGCACCGACACCGTATCCCCGCGCCAGGAGGGATGGCTCGAAGGAGAATCACCCGTGCATACAGCCTTGCCGGACAGTGACACCCAGAAAGCCAATGGCGCCAAGGTGACAGTGCCTTCCAATCCAATATTGCCCGGAACGCCCCTCGGAAAGATCGGCACGCTCGAGGTTCGCCTCGCCCGCGACGAATCGGAGATCGCTGCCGCGCAGCAAGTACGCTACCGCGTCTTCTTCGACGAGCTGGGTGCCAAGAAGCAGGCGCTGCACACCATCGACCAGCGCGACGCCGACCGATTCGACGACATCTGCGACCATCTGCTGGTCTTCGACACATCGATATCGGGCCCCACGCACCGGCAGATCGTCGGCACCTACCGCCTGCTGCGCCAGGAGCGCGCGGCCGAGGCCGGCGGCTTCTATTCCGACGACGAATTCGAGCTCAAGAAGCTGATCGCGCGCCATCCCGGCCAGCGCTTCCTTGAGCTTGGCCGCTCCTGCGTATTGCCCGAATACCGCTCGAAGCGGACCATCGAGGCGCTGTGGCAGGGCATCTGGTCCTATCTCAACCGCTATGACATCGACGTCATGACCGGCTGCGCCTCGTTCCACGGCACGGTGCCAGCGGCGCATGCAGAGGCGCTGACCTATCTCGCCCACCACTGCCGTACCAGCCCCGACTGGGACGTGCGCGCCGTGGCCGGCCGCTACTGCCAGATGGACCTGATGCCGATCGAGGCAATCAATGCCAAGGCTGCGATTTCGTCCATGCCGCCGCTGGTGAAGGGTTATCTGCGCGTCGGGGCCAAGATCGGCGACGGCTGCGTCATCGACCATGACTTCGGCACGGTCGACGTCTTCATCGTCATGCCGGTCAAAGAAATCGGCGCCCGCTATATCAACTATTACGGCGGCGAAACCCAGCGATTCGCCGCATAGAGCGATGGCCGACGACCTCCAGCCCGCCTTCGACAAGCTGCTCATTGCAGCCGAGGGGCTGGCGGAGGTGGTCGCGGGCACGTCCTACGGCACGCCGTCCCTTCACGTCCGCAAGAAGTTCCTCTGCCGGGTCAAGGATGCCGACACCGTGGCGGTGATGTGCGCGCTGGAGGAGAAGGAGATGCTGATGGAGGCGGATCCGCATCTCTACTTCGAGACTGCCCACTACAAGGGCTGGCCCGTCGTGCTAGTGCGCGTCCACGACATTCCGCTCGACCAACTGCGAAGCCGCCTCGACCGGGCCTGGCTGATGCAGGCGCCGAGAAGCCTGCTCAAGACCCGGCAGACAGCGCACTGAACGCCGGGAGGACGAGCGTGACCGAACTCAGGCGCACCGACACCGGCTCCCGGCTGATCAAGGCCTCGGCCGAAACGATCTACCGCGCGCTGGTCGATCCCGAAGCTGTGACAAGCTGGCGCCCGCCACAGGGTATGCGGGCAGAAATCCTGGCGTTCGAGCCGCGCGAAGGCGGCACGTTCCGAATGGCCTTCATCTACGAAGATGCCGGATCGCACGGCAAGACGTCAGACAACGCCGACGTCTTCGAGGGCCGTTTCGTCGAACTGGTGCCCAACAGGCGCGTCGTCGAAGTGATCGAGTTCGAATCCGACGACCCGGCCTTTGCCGGGGCCATGCGCATCGTGACCACGCTGGAACCTGTCGCAGGCGACACGTGGGTGACCGTCAGCTGCGAGGACGTGCCACCAGGCATCAGTGAGGACGATCATCGGGAAGGCATCGCCTCATCGCTCGCAAACCTCGCCGCGTTTACGGAAAGCTAGGTCTCAGCCGCAGGTTTCGGAGGCGAGATCGTTGATGCGCTGTTCTCTCACGGCGTCGGCGACATTGGGCACCATTGCAAGGCAGACGAGCGCGCAGGCGCCGGCGATCAAAAGCCTGGCAGGCCTTCTGAAATGTCGCCCGTTCAGCACGACCCCCGCACCATAGATCGCAATTGCCACGGCGCCGAAAAACAGCACCGGGCCCGGGCCGTCGCAATCGATGCCACCGCCACCCCAGGCCTTGTATTCATTGGCAGGCAGCAGCCCGAGGAAGGCTATTGGCAGCGCGGCAACAAGCACGGCATAGCCGAAAAAGGCCCAGCGGCGGCGCACTCGATTCGGTTCTTCCATGCCCGATGGTCGCATTGCGCCCGAAAGGCGGCAATGGTTCCAAGGTCAGGTCGCAACCAAGCTGAAAGGCACTTTACTTTATTTCGGTATTTTCCTAAATACAAAACATGGACCGTATCTACAAAGCTCTGTCCGACCCGACACGCCGCGAAATCATCCGGCTGCTGCGCCAGCGCGAGATGACCGCCGGCGAGATCGCCGGCCACTTCAGCCTGTCAAAACCGACGCTGACCGGCCACTTCGGCGTGCTGCGCGAGGCTGGTCTGATCCAGGGCGAGAAATCGGGCACCAGCATCACCTATTCGCTGCAATTGTCGGTTCTCGAGGATGCATTGGCACTTTTGATGGACCAGTTTCGCATCGGCCAGCCCCGCGCCGGCGCGGCCAGCAACCCCAAGGTGACGTCATGAACAACGCGCTTCCGCTGAAATTCAGCGCAGCTGCCCTGCTGGCGATGGCAGCTGCTTCCGCCTGGGCGCTTACAATCGTCCCCGGCGATACGCAGGTGGCCGTGCATTTCAACCTCGAAGGCGCGCCCGACCGCTTCGCCAGCCCACTCTTCGCCTTCGCCATCATGCCGGTGGCCGTGCTGCTGTTGTCCCTGATATTTACGGTCGCACCGCGCTTCGAGCGCAGGCGGGACAATCTCCAACGCTCCGGAAATGCCTATGCCACTTTCTGGATCGGCAGCCTGGCGATCCTCCTGGTCGCCCATGCGGTTATCATCGCCAGCGCGCTGGGCATGGCTTTGTCGATCCCGCGCGGGCTGACCGCCGTGCTTGGCCTCTTCCTGATGGTGACCGGCAATGTCGCGAGCCGGATCAGGCCGAACGGCATCATGGGCGTGCGCACGCCATGGACACGCGCCAGCGACCGCATCTGGGCCAAGACCCACCGCGTGTTCGGCTGGGCCTCGGTGCTGCTGGGGATTGGACTGGTCGCGCTGGCCATCGCCAATGCCGCGCCCGCCATCATGGTGTCGGCCATCGTCGGCGGCGTCGTTGCGATCAGCCTGGGCAGCATCGCCTATTCCTACTGGGCTTGGCGGCAAGAACAGGCGGGCGCTTGAGCTTACGTTTGCCGCAGGTCCGACCCGGCATCTTTGCCCGGCGAGCTCTCGGCCGCCTCGCCCTGTGTGATCAGCCGGGCGCTGCGCTGGTTGCGGGCATGGATCCACAGCCAGTTGATCGCCACGCTGAGCCGGGCCCGCGAACCGATCAGAAAGTAGATATGGGCGATACCCCATAACCACCATGCCAACGCGCCCCGCAGCTTGATCCGGCCGAAATCGATCACCGCGCGCCGCTTGCCGATCTGGGCAAGGCTTCCCTGATGGCGATAGCGGAATGGCATCTGCCCTGTTTCGCCACGCAGCCGCGCCTTGATGATGGCGGCCACATGCTGGCCCTCCTGCTTGGCCGCAGGCGCGATGCCCGGCACCGGCTTTTCGTTCGGGCCATTCACCGTGACGGTGTCGCCTATGGCAAAGATCTCGGGATGACCGGGGACCGTGAGGTCGGGCATCACCTGGAGACGCCCGGCCCTGTCGGCAGGCACGCCCAGCCACTCGGCTGCGGGCGAAGCCCGCACGCCGGCAGCCCAGATGATCGTGCTTGTCGCCAGCCTGGCGTCGCCATAGGCAACGCTGTCGGCCGTGCAGTCGGAAACGGCGCGCCCAAGCTCGACCTCGACGCCAAGCTTGCGCAGCGAGCGCAGCGCATAGTCGGAGAGTTCGTCGGGAAATCCGGCCAGCACGCGCGGTCCGGCTTCGATCAACACGACCCGGGCTCTTGCCGTGTCGATGTTGCGAAATTCGCGCGGCAGCGTGTCCCGCGCCAGTTCGGCGATCGTGCCGGCCATTTCCACGCCGGTTGGGCCTGCGCCGACGATGACAAAGGTCAGCAACGCCGCCTGCCTGGCAGGATCGGTTTCCCGTTCGGCCTGCTCGAACGCCACGAGGATGCGTCGCCTGATCGTCGTGGCATCTTCCAGCGTCTTCAGGCCGAGCGCATAAGGCTCCCACTCGTCATGACCGAAATAGGCGTGGCGAGCGCCTGTCGCCAACACCAGCGTGTCGTAAGGCACCGAGGCGCCATCCTGCAGCTGCACGAGGCGACGCTCCGCATCGACACCCGACACATTTGCCAGGACGGTCGTCACCTCCGGCCTGTCGCGCACGAGCGAACGGACTGGCCAGGCAATCTCCGATGTCGCAAGCGAGGCTGTGGCCACCTGGTACAGCAAGGGCTGGAACAGATGATGATTGCGCCTGTCGATGAAGGTGATGTCGACCGCAGCGCCAGCCAAACCCCTGACGACTTCCAGACCGCCAAACCCCGCGCCGACGACCACTATTCGCTGATGCATGAATGCTGCCCTTGCTTGCTGGGTGCATAGTAGAAGCAAATTTCAGGACAGGGATATAGCTTGGAAGCTCAGGGAATGTCTTCGGGCCGGCGGCCGGGGCGGCTGCGATAGGCGGGAAAGGTCCAGCCGAACTTCAGCGCCCCGCCACGCACCATGAAGGCAGCGACGAAGGCGACAAAGGCCGACACTTCGGTCGGCAGCTCCGCCAATTCGGCGAGCGTATAGATGCCGGCACCCGTCATCGCGGCCGACACATAGATTTCGGGCTTCAGCAGCACCGATGGCTCGCCGGCAAGGAGATCGCGCAGGATGCCGCCGAAGGTGGCGGTCAGCATTCCCATGATGATGGCGACTGTCAGCGACCCCGTCGCCTCCAGGCCCTTGGCCGCACCGATCGCGGCATAGGCGGCCATGCCGAGCGCATCGAGCCAGAGCAGCAGCTTGTAGCGGGATTCGACCAGATGGGCAGTGAAGAACACGACGACTGCCACGGCGGCGCAGACCAGCACATAGGCCGGGTTGACCACCCAGAAGACCGGCAAGCCGAGAATGACGTCACGGACAGTGCCGCCGCCAATGCCGGTGAAGCTTGCCAGGAACAGGAAGCCGATGACATCGAGCTGCTTGCGCGATGCAGCAAGCGCGCCCGTGGCGGCAAACACCGCCACGCCGGCATAGTCGAGGTACAGCAGCGGGTTCATGGAAGAAGCGAATAGGGAAAGAACACTGCAGCCCCCCGTTTGGGCTCACTGTAGCGATGAATTCCCTATTCGCTACTCCCTATTCGCCATTCGCTTCTCAGGCGTCTTTCTCGGCCTGCTCGTTCACCGGGCCAGGCTCGGCCGGGGTCTCGCCGGCGTGCTTGGGGCCGCCCTTGGCGACGCCGACCATGGCCGGGCGCAGGACGCGATCGCCGATGGTGTAGCCTGATTGTACGACCTGCACGACCGTGTTGGCCGGGACGGCCGGGTTCGGCACCTCGAACATCGCCTGGTGGAAGTTAGGGTCGAACTTCTCGCCCAGCGGGTCGAGCTTGCGCACGCCGTGACGCTCGAGCGCCGAAAGCATCGCGCGCTCCGTCACCTCGACGCCCTCGATGAGGCTGGCAAGGCCGTCGCCGCCGGCCGCCTTGGCCTCGTCGGTGACTGCCTCGATGGCGCGGCGCAGATTGTCCGACACCGACAGCATGTCGCGTGCGAAATTGGCCGCTGAATAGGCTCGCGCGTCCTGAACGTCGCGTGCCGTGCGGCGGCGCAGGTTCTCCATCTCGGCCGCGGCACGCAAAGCGCGGTCCTTCAGCTCTTCGTTTTCCTTGAGCAGACGCACGACGGCTTCATAATCGCCGTCGATGCCGCCTTCGAACTTTTCGGCCTGGGCCTCGGCAGCCGCCGTCTCGTCGGGCGCGCGTTCGTCTTTTGCCTGGTCGCTCATCGCCAAATCCCGCTTTTCATCAGATTGGAAGTTGCGCCCGATATCGAGCTTCGGGTGCCAAAAATCAAGGGGCAAGGGCCGTTGAGACCGGATGCCGCGCCGGACCGGGCCAAGATCGGCACCCTCGGATATTAAGTCAAATTTTACCCAAACGGCGCAGCTTTTCACTGCAAATGCGCGGCATAGGAACCATTTGCCGCCCGCAGGAGTTCTTCCGGGCAACAAAGGGTCTGATCATGGCAGGAGCACGTACACAGCAGGCAGCGCGGTTGACGGCGCATATCCGGCGAGAGATCGCGACGGAAACCAACCAGCGCGTCTTGAAGGCCCTGCCAGCGTTCCGCGCCGACCACGACTTGCCCAAGAAGCTCAAGCGCCTGCTTGAAAAGCTCGCCAACGTCGAGAGCGGGCCAACGCAGCGCTAGTTCCGTCTGGTTGCGCCCCGATCAGCCGGCGGTGCGGCGCCAGGCGTATTTCGCACCCTTCTCCACGGGTCCCGAAGCCTTCGCAGCCGGCTGGTAATAGAGCGGCAGACCGCCGGAGTTGCCAGCCTCAAGACGCTTCAGCAGCACCGGATGCGACACCTCGAACTCATCGAAACCGACGCGCAGCATGTGCGGCAGCTGGTCGACCAGCACCTGGCCGGTCGCGCGCACTGCGCCCTTGAAGCCATGGCGGCTGCGCAGCAGCTCGGCCTTGGAAAAGGAGCGGCCGTCATTGAAGGCCGGAAAGGCCAGCGCCACCAGTGACAGCTCGCCGAGCAGGTCGAGGATGGCGTCGAGCTGGTCGCCGGGCTGCAGTTGAACGCCCAGCCTTTCGCCGGCCGCCTTGCGCTGCTCCGGATCGAGGTCGAGATAGGCGTGCAGCGGCAGGATCACCCTGGTGTTGCCAGCCAGTGCCGACGCGTCCTCGGCATGGATCCAGCCGTCCTCACGAAAACCTTCCGGCGTCCACAGACGGATCCTGGTCTCTGAAGTCGCTTCGGTCATACGCAAGTTCCTAAAGGGATGTGTCGGTCAGCGACTGTTCGAGACCGGAAAGATGGATGCCGCATTCGGTCTTGGCCTGGCCGGCCCAGCGACCGCTGCGAGCGTCTTCGCCCGGCTTGACCGGCTGGGTGCAGGGGAAACAGCCGATCGACAGGTAACCGTAGGCGACAAGCGGATTCTCGCGCAAGGCATGCTTGCGCATATAGTCGGCGAGGTCGGACGTGCCCCACCGGGCGAGCGGATTGATGCGGAAACGCGGGCCGACCTGCTCGAACGCGGCGAGCGCCGAACGCGTCGATGCCTGGAAACGCTTGCGGCCGGTGAACCAGGCGCCGAAGGGTTCCACGCCGCGCGCCATCGGCTCGACCTTGCGCACGTCGCAGCAAGCGTCGGTATCGCTCTTGTGCAGGTCGCCCAAAGGGTCGATGCGCGCCAGCGCTGCCTCGTCTGGGGTGACGATACGGATGTCGGTCAGGCCGAAATCTGCCGCCAGCGCGTCTCGGTAGTCGAGCGTCTCGCCGAAATGCTTGCCGGTGTCGAGGAAGACGATCGGCAGGTTGCGGTCGACTTCCGCAATCATATGCAGCAGCACGGCGGAATCCGCGCCGAAGGACGAGACCGCAGCGATGCCGCCATCGAAGCGCTCTACCGAACGCACGATGATCTCCTGCGGCGTCAGATGCCCGTGGAGCGCATCGAGCGAAGCGGCCTCGGCCTGAACCTGCGCTACGATCCCGGCGTCCGGGGTCTCGGCGTCAGGCTGCCTTGGCTTCGCTTGCATAAAGCGCCTCCTTGAACGGCGCGGGGCCGACGCGGCGATAGGCGTCGAGGAACTTTTCCGCCGGGCCGCTGCGGACCTGGAGATAGGTTTCGACAATGGTCTCGATCGCGTCGGTGATCTCTTCCGGGCCGAAGCCGCGGCCGATGATCTCGCCGACCGTCGTGTGCTCGTCGGCCGAGCCGCCGAGCGTCACCTGATAGAGTTCCGCGCCCTTCTTCTCGACACCGAGGATACCGATATGGCCGACATGGTGGTGGCCGCAGGCGTTGATGCAGCCCGAGATCTTGAGCTTCAGTTCGCCGATGTCGCGCTGACGCTCGAGCGAGGCGAAGCGGCGCGAAATGTCCTGTGCCACCGAGATCGAACGGGCATTGGCCAACGCGCAATAGTCGAGGCCCGGGCAAGCAATGATGTCGCTGATCAGGTTCGAGTTGGCGGTAGCCAGATCGGCCGCCACCAGCGCATCATAGACCGCCTTGAGGTCGGCACGAGCGACATGCGGAAGGATCAGGTTCTGCTCATGGCTGACGCGGATCTCGTCGAAGCCGAACTTCTCGGCGATGTCGGCGACGACTTCCATCTGGCTGTCGGTGGCATCGCCAGGCGCTTCGCCGATGGCCTTCAACGAGATGGTCACCGCGGCATAATCGGGATTGTGGTGGGTGAAGACGTTCTGGTCGAGCCACTCGCCGAAGCTCTTCGAATCCAGGCGCGCGACCTTGAGCACGTCGTCGCCCTCGGGACGGGCAGCGAGAACGGGCGGCGCGAAATAGGACTGAATGGCCGCAACGTCCGATTCCGGCAGCTTCAGTTCGCCGTCCTTCAGCGCCTGCCATTCGGCTTCGACCTGACGGGCGATCTCGTCGACACCGGTTTCGTGGACCAGGATCTTGATGCGCGCCTTGTACTTGTTGTCGCGACGGCCGAAGAGGTTGTACACGCGCAGGATCGCCGTCGTGTAGGACAAGAGGTGCTCTTCCGGCAGGAAGTCGCGGATCTTCTTGGCGACCATCGGCGTGCGGCCCTGCCCGCCGCCGATATAGACGGCGAAGCCCAACTCACCCTTGTCGTTCTTTTTCAGGTGCAGACCGATGTCGTGGGTCTGGATGGCGGCGCGGTCGCGCTCGGCGCCCGTCACCGCGATCTTGAACTTGCGCGGCAAGTAAGAGAACTCCGGATGCACCGTCGACCACTGGCGCAGAATCTCGGCATAGGGCCGAGGATCGGCAACCTCGTCGGCCGCAGCACCGGCGAAATGGTCGGCCGTCACGTTGCGGATGCAGTTGCCCGAGGTCTGTATGGCATGCATCTCGACCGAGGCGAGGTCGGCGAGGATCGCCGGAATGTCCGACAGAGCAGGCCAGTTGAACTGGATGTTCTGGCGCGTGGTGAAGTGGCCGTAGCCCTTGTCGTATTTGCGGGCGATGTGGGCGAGCATGCGCAGCTGCTTTCCGCTCAGCGTGCCGTAAGGCACCGCGATGCGCAGCATGTAGGCGTGCAGCTGGAGATAGACGCCGTTCATCAGCCGCAGCGGGCGGAACTGGTCCTCGGTGATCTCGCCGGCAAGGCGGCGTTCGACCTGGTCGCTGAAGTCGGCGACACGGGCCTTCACGAAGTCATGGTCGAACTCGTCGTAGCGGTACATGGTCGTCTTCCGGTGTTGGTCAGGCGGCAGCGGCAGGGCGCGCCTGCTTGCCGAGGTCGAGACGGTTGGTGGGGCCGGCGGCGCGGATCACCTCGCGCAGGCGCAGCGGCTGGATCGCGCCCCCAACGACGTTGACGTCGATCAGGTTCACGTCGACCACCTCGTTGTTGTCGTAGGCATGCTTGCCGATGGCCTCGAGCCTGGTCTCGCCGTCCTTGTCGGCGACGATATCGGCGCCGTCGATGGTCTCGGCCCAGTTGCCCGTGGCCGAAAACCATACGGCCTCGCCGTCGGTCAGCCTGTTGGCGGTCAGGATCTTCATGCCCTTTGTCCTTCCATGACAGCGATTGCCGCCGTCCCATGCCTGCGTGCCGAAAGCGGCTCGGAGCGTTCGAAATTGGCGCCGGCGACGGCGTCGCCGATGATGGTCATGACCGGGCCGTCGAGGTCGATGCGACCTTCGAGCGACGGCAGGTCGGCGAGCGTGCCGTGGAAGCGCCGGCGATGCCTCAGGCTGGCATTCTCGACCACGGCGACCGCCGTATCGGGCGACAGTCCCGCCTCTATCAGACGGCCGGCGACGTCGGCGGCAACAGACCGCCCCATATAGACGGCAACCGTCGCGCCCGAGATGGCGAGCCTGGCCCAGTCGGGCAGCGAACCGCCCTTGAGGTCATGGCCGGTCGTAAACACCATCGAGGAGGTGACGCCGCGCAGCGTCAGCGGCAGCTCGAAATCGGCAGCGGCGGCAAAGGCCGAGGTCACGCCCGGCACCACCTCATAGGACACGCCGGCATCGCGCATCGCCTGCATCTCTTCGCCAGCGCGGCCAAAGACCAGCGGGTCGCCCGACTTGAGCCGCACGACGCGCTTGCCGTCCCGCGCGAGCGCGACCAGCAGATCGTCGATCTCGCTTTGCGTCTTGGAATGGCAGCCCTTGCGCTTGCCGACCGACAGACGCTCGGCGTCGCGGCGGCCCATGGCGACAACCGCCTCGGGCACCAGCGCGTCGTAAACGATGACGTCGGCTTCCATCAGAAGACGGTGGGCCCGCAACGTGAGCAGGTCCTCGGCGCCGGGACCGGCACCGACCAGGGCAACATGACCGTTCGCGGGCGCGTCGCGCAACAGGATTTCGGTGGCGGCGTCATGCGCTTCGGCAAGGGTAGCGTTGTCCAGCGCACGTGCCGGCGCGCCTTCGAAGAACTCCCGCCAGAAGGCGCGGCGGACATTGCCCCTGGGCAACAAACGCTCGACCGCATCGCGGAAGCTCGCGGCCAGTGCCGCGAGTGCGCCGAGCTGCGGCGACAGCATGCGGTCGATGCGGGCGCGGATCATCTGGGCGAGCACGGGCCCCGCGCCTTCGGTGCCGACGGCAACGGCGACCGGCGCGCGATTGACCAGTGCGGGGGTGAAGAAATCGCACAGTTCCGGCCGGTCGACGGCGTTGACGGCGATGCCGAGACGGCGGGCGTCTTCGGAGATACGTCGGTCAAGCGCCTCATCGCCGGTCGCGGCAAAGACCATCACCGCGCCTTCCACCAGCGATGCATGATAGGCAGCGTGGATGCGCAACGCGCCATTGGCGGCAATCCAGTCGCGCAGCTGCGGCTCGACGTGATCGGCGATGATGCGGATTTCGGCGCTCGACTGGCTGAGCAGGCGCGCCTTGGCAAGCGCCTCGTCGCCGCCGCCGACAATGGCCACGGCCCGGCCCTCGACCTTGAGAAAGATCGGGAAGGCGTTCAACTTGGGGGCGGCTTGAGTCATGACGCGAGGGTTCCGGAGGACCCGCCATTTCTAGCCGCCGGCACCCCTTCGTAGAAGAAACCCACTCGCGCGCGCCGATGGTGGATGCAATCGCTTTTGCCTTCGCGCACGAGGCAGAAGAATTTTTTTCCAACATTGGCAGGCGAAGCCGCCTCCGGTTTTCAAGACCATACCGAGCCAGAGCGGCTGAACACCAGTGTGGAACCCGCGGAAATGCTTATGATTGCGGCTTCTGACGCGAGCTCGCCGACACAGCGCAGCCGGAGACGCCACCCTGCCGGTCGGACGGCTTTTTCCTAATTTCTACTGATTTAGTAGAATTAAGACAGGACGCCGCCAGCCAACTTCGGGACAGGGTCTGGCCTGGCCAAAAGCTTATGTTCCGTGACGGTCATAGGTCGCGCAAACGGCCTCGATCTTCTCCTGCGACCCGCAAGCCTGATGCCGGCGACAGCATTTCCACCCTGCCAACCAAGACCCGAGTCAGTCTCGGCGTCATCATATCGAAACGACGTTTGCTCGCAACCAGGTCGGATCGGCGCATACGATCGTCCCGGCGAATAGTTCCGATATCATTCGAGCGAAACTTTTTTGGCCAGGGATGAAGTTTCTGGGTCAACCAGGGTTGCGCTTGCAGCATTGCGTCCACCATATTGGAAATGCAGCGGATTTTTCCGCCGCACCCCAAAGAAAATCTGAAACTCTTTTCAAAGGTGCCGCCCGGACAATGCCGCATGACACGCCCCTCATCGCAACCATCGTCGCCGGTCTGGGGCTGGCATTCATCTTCGGCGCGCTCGCCAATCGCTTCAAGGTTCCGCCGCTCGTCGGCTACCTGATCGCCGGCATGCTGGTCGGGCCCAACACGCCCGGCTTCGTCGCCGACCAGAAACTGGCGCTCGAACTCGCCGAGATCGGCGTGATCCTCTTGATGTTCGGCGTCGGCCTGCATTTTTCGCTCAAGGATCTGCTGTCGGTGCGCGCCATCGCCGTCCCCGGCGCTGTCGTCCAGATCGCCTTCGCAACCGCCCTTGGCGCCGGCCTCGCCTGGATGCTCGGCTGGTCGCTTGGTGCGGGTCTCGTCTTCGGCCTGGCACTATCGGTCGCCTCCACCGTCGTGCTTCTGCGCGCGCTGCAGGAGCGGCGCATGATCGAGACCGAGCGCGGCCGCATTGCCGTCGGCTGGCTCATCGTCGAGGACCTCGCCATGGTCATGGCGCTGGTGCTGCTGCCCGCGCTCGCCGGCGTGCTCGGCGGCGAAGAGCAGGTGGCGCATGCGCCAAACATCCTGGCTCTGAGGTTCGATTTCGGCATCTGGGGCGTTGTCGGCATCACGCTGGCCAAGGTCGCCGCCTTCGTGGTGCTGATGATGGTCGTCGGCCGGCGCGTCATCCCGTGGATGCTGCATTACGTGGCGCATACCGGCTCGCGCGAGTTGTTCCGCCTGGCAGTGCTGGCGATTGCCCTTGGCGTCGCCTTCGGCGCAGCCAAACTGTTCGGCGTGTCGCTGGCGCTCGGCGCCTTCTTCGCCGGCATGGTGATGAGCGAATCCGAACTCAGCCATCAGGCGGCCGAAGAAACCCTGCCGCTGCGCGACGCATTCTCGGTGCTGTTCTTCGTGTCGGTCGGCATGCTGTTCGACCCGACCAGCCTGTTCACCGACACCTGGCCGATCCTCGCCACGCTGTTCATTATCGTCATCGGCAAATCGGTCGCCGCCTTCCTGATCGTGCTTGCCTTCGGCTATCCGGTGGCGACCGCATTGATCATTTCAGCCAGCCTGGCGCAGATCGGCGAGTTCTCGTTCATGCTTGCCGGCCTCGGCGTCAGTCTCGAACTGTTGCCGGAGAAAGGCCGAGACCTGATCCTGGCCGGCGCGATCCTGTCGATCGTGCTCAATCCGCTGGTCTTCGCCGGCGTCGGTCGCCTGAAGCCGTGGCTGGAGAAGCGCGCCGGCAAGGTGCCGGAAGCCGTTGAGGCCGTGCCCATCGGGCCAGCCACCGAGCCCGGCGAGGTTGCCACCACCACGCCGGCCGCCGCCAAGATCGATGAGGACACGCCGCCACCGACCAAACTCACCGACCACACCATCCTGATCGGCTATGGCCGCGTCGGCTCGCTGGTCGGTCAGTCGCTCAAGGATGCCGAGCTGCCGTTCCTGGTTATCGAGGATTCCGACAAGACCATCGCCAAGCTGATGAGCGAAGGCGTCGAGACGGTGCCAGGCAACGCGGTCAAGGGCGAGGTGTTCGGCGCGGCCAACGCCGCCGGCGCCAAGCGGCTGATCCTCGCCATCCCCAACGCCTTCGAAGCCGGCCAGATCATCCTCAAGGCCAAGGCCGCCAATCCCGAGATGAAGATCATCGCCCGCGCCCATTCCGACGCCGAAGTCGACCACCTGAAGAACCTCGGTGCCGACCAGGTGATCATGGGCGAACGCGAAATCGCCCGCGGCATCGTCGAGCAAGTGATGCAGAAACCTGCTGCGGACGCGGAGCCCGTCGAAGACCGCAGGCCGGATGCGCCTTCGGCGGCCTGACCGAGATCGGCCGAAACGGCTAGCAAAACGACAAAACCCGGCGAGCCTCTCGCCGGGTTTTGTCGTTTGGTGTGCCCGCGTCAGTTCCCCAGCAAGATATTAAGGATCGACGTCTCGCGGCGCTGCGGCTGGCCGCCGACGTCGGCGGGCGGGACAGGTCGGCGGGCGCCGACATCGGCAGGCGGCACCGGCCGACCGATCGAAGCGGTTGGCTCTTCCGGCTGGACGGCGCGGTTGCCGGTGCCTGTGGCCTGCCGTTGTCCGACAGGCTGCGGAGGCGGCGGGAAGGCGTTCGCATCGAGTGGCTGGGCCGGCTGGTCGTCGGCGGCGACGTCGGGCGCGGCACCCTGCGAGGTCCAGTTGCCCGGCAAGGCGGCAACCGGCACGCCCTCATGGGCCGCGACCATGAATTCGTGCCAGGCGAGTGCGGGCAGTGCGCCGCCCGTCACCTTCTTCATCGGCTTGCCGTCATCGTTGCCGAACCAGACACCTGTCGTGAGGTTGGCGGTGAAGCCGACGAACCAGGCGTCGCGCGAATTCTGGCTGGTGCCGGTCTTGCCGGCCGCCGGCCAGGCGAAGGCGGCCTTCTTGGCGGTGCCCTCCTCGACCGCGCCGGTCATCATCGCGTTCATCATGCCGACGACCTCAGGGCTTATGACGCGCGGGCCGCCACCTGAGGTGTTCTCATAGAGCACCTTGCCGTCGGCCGAGGTGATGCGCTTGATCAGGTGCACCTCGGGCCGGTAGCCACCATTGGCGAAGGGCACATAGGCGGCAGTCAGCTCAAGCGGCGTTACTTCGGAGGTGCCGAGCGAAATCGAGACATTGGGCTGGAGGTCGGATTCGATGCCCATGCGGTGAGCTGCCTCGACGACCGAGTTGGGTCCGACTTCCATGGCAAGTTGCGCGGCAACCGAATTCAGCGACTTGGCCAGCGCCGTCTTCAGGGTCACCCGGCCAAAATATTTGCCGTTGTAGTTTTCCGGCGTCCATTTGCCGATCTTGATCGGCGCATCGTTGCGAACGCTGTCGGGCGTGCGCCCCTGTTCGAGCGCCGCCATGTAGACGAAGGGCTTGAAGGCCGAGCCCGGCTGTCGCCGCGCCTCGGAGGCGCGATCGAACTGGCTGGTCGAATAGTCATAGCCGCCGACCATTGCACGGATGGCACCGGAATTGTCGATCGATACCAGCGCGCCCTGGCTGACATTGAGTTTCTGGCCGTTCTCGTCGATCAGCCGGCGGATCGACTTCTCGGCTAGGTCCTGCAGCGTCATGTCAACCGTCGTGTCGACGACGATGTCGGAGCGCACTTCGCCGATGAGACCCGGCAGTTCCTCCATCACCCGGTCGGCGACGTAGTTTTCGGATCCGGTCCAGAACGAGGCGACACGGGTCGCCGGCGCATTCATCGCGTTGGTGAGTTCCTTGTCGCCGATCATACCCTGGTCGCGCATCGCCGCGAGCACCAGCTGGGCGCGGTCGCCGGCAGCCTTTGGATCACGGGCCGGCGACAGGCGCGACGGCGCCTTGAGCAGGCCCGCGAGCAGCGCCGCCTCTGCCAACGTCACGTCACGGGCCGACTTGCCGAAATAGCGCCGGGAGGCAGCCTCGACGCCATAGGAGCCCGAACCGAAGAACACGCGGTTTAGGTACATTTCGAGGATCTGGTCCTTGGTGTGCTTCTGCTCGAGCCACAAGGCGAGCAGCACCTCCTGGACTTTGCGCTCGAGCGTTCGGTCGGGGGTGAGGAACAGGTTCTTGGCGAGCTGCTGGGTCAGCGTCGAGCCGCCCTGGGTGAAACGGCCATGCAGGAAGCGGGTCGATACCGCGCGCGCCAAGCCTATCGGGTCGAAGCCGAAATGCGAATAGAAACGCTTGTCCTCGATGGCGATCACCGCCTGTGGGATATAGGGCGACATCTCGTGCAGGCCGACGGCCTCGCCGCCGGTCATGCCACGATTGGCGACCAGGCGGCCGTCAACGCCGACGATCTTGATGTTGGGCGAGCGATCGGGAATGGCCCAGGTCGTGGCGCTAGGCATCTGGGCGCCGTAATAGATGACGATGCCTGCAGCGGCGATGCCGCCCCAGATCGCCAGCACGAAGCACCAGTAGACCATACGACCAAGGATGCCGAACAGGCCGCGCCTGGGCTTTTTCGATCGCCCCCGACCGCGCTCGGACGTCCCGGCCTTCGACGATTTGCGCTTGGTAGGCTGCTTGCGGCGGGTGGGCACGACGCGATCCTCTTCGCGGACCGAAAGGACATCGTCGTCCGCATCCTCATGCGCCTCACCGAAGCTAGGCTCGATGCGTCTGTCGTTCCGGTTCGCCATGTCTAAAGTCCGGCCCCCATGCCAATGGCGTTCCGGTTGGACAGTAAATGCGGCGATTTAAGGGGGCGTTAAGCCTCCCCTGGCAGCGAACGGCCGGGATCAACAGCTTGTGTGGCCAGCCAAGGCAGCCGCTCGGGCTAGACGAGAGCCTGAGCGCTCGGTCGACCGCGACAGGCCGCCGCCATGGACGACCAGCGTCAGCGTCATTGCTGCCAAGGGCACATGGAAATCGCCCAGCCGTCTGGAACGGTCAGCTGGATGACGCGGTCATGGCGAGGATGCCGAGGGCGGCAAAGCGTGTGCCGGGCCCGAGCACCGGCAGGATCGGCCGCACGATCTCGCCGACGCCTGACAGCGTCGCCATCAGGATCGGCGCTGGTTGCCGAATATGTGCAGGCTGAACTCCTGCTGGCGGGAGCCGTGGCCGGACTGCTCGCCGGCAGCATCGCTGCCAGCTTCTACACCGCCCACTGGTTCAACGACTCGCCGCTGTTCGTGGCCACCCGGTACACGCTGGCGGTGGCGATTCTGGCAGCCGCGGGCGCAATGGCGGGACGGTGTCGCTGAGGTGGCAGATTCCTTCAGGTGTGCACCGGCACCTGAGAAAATCAAAAGCCGTCGGCTTGCCTGCCGACGGCTTTTGCGACCGCTATGGGCCCTTTACTGCGGGATCGGATCGGGGCGCGGGTCGTTGGGCCTGTCGGGCTTCGGACGATCCGGCTTGTCGCTGCCGCCCTTGTAGCAGGGGCTCGACGGGTTGTTGCGATCACAGCAGTTGCTGCTTTCGAGATAGATCTGCTTCTTCGGCTTCCACTCGCAATGCCGGATCTCTGTCGACTGGCACGCCGTGACGACGGACGCTGTCGCAACCGCCAGAAGGATGTTCCTCAATGCACTCATCGTTTTCTCCTTTTGGGCTCGATTGCCCGTCCACAGCGATTGGTCGCTGTGGCGCGGAGAAAGGTTCAAAGGGCAGAGAAGATTTTTTGGGCGCGGCAGCAACACGCGGGAAAATTCCATCCGGCCGGGCCGGCCGTGCGGTCCAACCCATGCAGGGCTTCGCAACAGCCCCAGCGGCAGTCGCGCGTAGACACGTCTAGAGAGGCGGCGGCAAACAGAGTTCTACGGGCCTGTCGTCTTCGCCAGCGCCGCCGAGATATGCTCGCGCAACACCTCGGCGATATCGGCGTGCATGTGCAGGCGTACCCGGCCGCCACGCGCATCGATCAGCATCAGCGCGACGCCGTCGAGCTTGTCGTCGCGGGCATGCTCGACCGCCGTAACCAGGAATTCGTGGGTGTCCTTCTCCGACCTGTCGGCCATGGGTCTTCTCCCCGGCAGATGAACGCCCGAGAATACGCCTATTCTTCCTCGTCGTCCTGATCTTTGCCGCCGGGCGCGGCCCAGGAATGCGGCTCGATGCGCTTCTGCGTTTCGCTGTCGACATAGGCCCACCAGCCTTCGTCGCTTGCGTCCCACTGCCCGCCGGCGGCCTGGAGCCGCGACAGCGAGCGATACTGGGCAATGGATTCGTTCTCCTGGCCGTCGCGGTCGGTCCAGTAGACGGTGATCTTCGAGCCGTCCCTGGGTGCGGTGGCGATGGGCTTCTTGGTGCTCATTCGATTTCCCTTGGATGAAATGGAAGAATGCGCAGCATCAGCCACCGCCGGCCGCACGGCAAGACCGGTCAGCGACGGGCCACCAGCGCGGCCACCAGGCCAAGCAGGGCGACGCCGACGAGGGCTGTGGCCAACGGATTGTCCTGCGCCGTCTTCTGCGCCACCCGAGCCTGCCTGCGAATCCCGGGCATGGCATCGGCGAAGCGGCCGTGCAGGTCGTCATACAGTTCGGCAGCACTGTCGCGACCTTCGGCAAGGGCTGCCGCACTGCGCTTCGACATGGCCTTGGTAAGCTGCGCCACCTGCTTGTTCAGCTGGGCAACCTGCTCTTCGAGGTCGTTCTGGATTTCTTCGCGGGTCGAAGCCATTTGTGCGTCCTTTGCTGACGCGTTGCCCCGATGGATCGATATCCAGCCGGGCCGCGCGCGGATTCAAATTGCTGCGGCACCGGGTTTCATGTCCCAAGAGGACGTAGGGCGCGCCGCAGACACGACGCAGCCCAAACGGGCGAACGGGCCGGTTCGTTCCATCGACCAGCCCAGACCTTGGCGCACCATGCGTCCGGATGGACGCGTCAGGGGTGCTCCAGGTGTTGAATTCACGCCTCGAAGTTTTTCGGAAACCGTTTCCGATTTCCGGACCGATGCGCCAGGTCAGCTGTGGGCGAAAATGTCCTCTTCACCCCAGCCCATCAGGTCGAGCTTGGCGCGCGTGGGCAGGAAGCGGAAGCAGGCCTCGGCCTCCCTGGCGCGGCCCTCGCGCTCCAGCCGGCCAGCGAGCACGTCGCGCAGGCGGTGCAGGTAGAGCACGTCGGAGGCGGCATATTCCAACTGCTCCGGCGACAGCGTCTCGGCGGCCCAGTCCGACGACTGCTGCTGCTTGGACAGCGACACGCCCAGAAGCTCGTTGCAGATGTCCTTGAGGCCGTGGCGATCGGTGTAAGTGCGGGTCAGGCGCGAGGCGATCTTGGTGCAGAACACCGGCTCGGCCATCACGCCGAAGGCATTGTAAAGCACGGCGATGTCGAAGCGGCCGAAATGGAACAGCTTCGTCACCTTGCGGTTCTTCAGGAGTGCCGTGAGGTTCGGCGCCTTCTTCTGGCCCGGCGCGATCTGGATGACGTCGGCGGTGCCGTCGCCCGGCGAAATCTGGACGACGCAGAGGCGGTCACGATGCGGGTTCAGGCCCAGCGTCTCTGTGTCGATGGCAACGGCGTCGACATCGTAATGCGTAAGGTCTGGAAGGTCGTGCTTGTGGAAGCGGATGGTCATGCGTGTCTCCGATCGCGGCTTGGCTTCTCACTTGCCGCGATCGGAGGAAAAATCAATAGAAACCTCGGTTTCTACCTCACTTGCGGGTGAGCGCCTCGAGAATGCGCGCCCAGGACCGCTGGCCCTTGTGGAACGAGGCCAGGTCGTATTTCTCGTTGGGCGAGTGGATGCGATCGTCAGGCAGGGCGAAACCGACCAGCAGCGACTCCATGCCGAGGAAGGTCTGGAAGTCGCCGACGATCGGGATCGAGCCGCCCATGGCGAGCATCACGGCCGGCTTCGGCCACTCATCCGACAGTGCGTCCTTGGCCTTGGCGAGGAAGGGCGAGTCGTAGGACAGCTGGATCGCCGGCGAGCCGCCATGCTCGTGGAACTCGACGCTGCAGTCGGCTGGAATGCGCGCACGCACGAACTCGCGGAAGGCGGCGCGGATCTTCTCGGGGTTCTGCTTGTGCACGAGGCGGAACGACACCTTGGCCGACGCTTCCGCCGCGATCACCGTCTTGAAGCCCTTGCCGGTGTAGCCGCCTGATATGCCGTTGAACTCGGCGGTCGGACGCGCCCAGGTCAGCTCGAGCACCGAGCGGCCCTTTTCGCCCGATGGGATCGACAGGCCGATCTCGCCGAGGAAGTTTTCCGCCGTCTCGCCGAGGGTTTCCCACGACTTCAGCACCTGAGAGGGCGTTTCTTCGACGCCGTCGTAGAAGCCCGGGATCGTGACGCGACCGTTGTCGTCGTGGATGTCGGCGAGAACCTTGGCGAGGATACGCACCGGGTTGGCGGCAGCGCCGCCATACTCGCCCGAATGCAGGTCGCGGTTGGCGGCGTGAACGATCACCTCTTCGCCGACAAGGCCGCGCAGACCGACGCAGATGGCCGGCGTCTGGCGATCCCACATGCCGGTGTCGCAGACCATGGCAAAATCGGCCTTCAGTTCCTCGGCATTGGCCTCGAGGAACGGCTTCAACGACGGCGAGCCGGACTCTTCCTCGCCCTCGAACAGCAGGGTGATCTCGCACGGCAGGCCGCCATGCACCTCTTTCCAGGCGCGGCATGCTTCGACGAACAGCATCAGCTGGCCCTTGTCGTCGGACGAGCCGCGGCCGGTGATGACCTTGATGCCGCCTGCGATCTCCTTGATCTTGGGATCGAAGGGATCATCTTCCCAGAGGTTAAGCGGATCGACCGGCTGGACGTCGTAATGGCCGTAGAACAGCACATGCGGCGAGCCGGCAGGGCCGGCATGGTGGGCGACGACCATCGGATGGCCCGTCGTATCGCGCACGCTGGCGTCGAAGCCGATGGTCTTGAGGTCGGCGACCAGCCACTCGGCGGTCTTGCGGCAGTCGGCTGAGAAGGCCGGGTCGGTGGAGATCGACTTGATGCGGAGCAGCTCGAACAGGCGCTCCAGGCTCTGGTCGAGATTCTTGTCGAGACGATCGAGAACGGGTGCGACAGCGGACATGTGGGTGCCTTTCGATTCTTCTGCGGCGCAAACTAGTGGCCGAAGAGAAAAACGCAAAGCGGGCAGGATTGGGCCAGAGGCCGGCGCAGGGAAAGGGGAACCGCTGAACTCCGGACAAAAAAGTGCCGCCGTGGTGGAGGGGTGGCCACGGCGGCACATTTCAAAACGGTGCGGCAGCCCGGAGAGGGGGATGAGGCTGCCGCAGGGTCCGGATAGGCGGGGGACGGGCCTGAGACCGGACTTCGGCAAAAACTGCCGATGACTGCTATTTGTGGCCGCGAACGTGGCGATTCAAGGGCACGAAGATTACACTTTCGTAACATACCCGTGATCGGAAGCCTCGGCCCGTTTCTTCCTGACATCAACCTGCCGAGTGCCGCAGCCAATGTCAGCTGCGTAGTCCTCGCCTTTGCAGAACAGCTGCAGGACGCTTAGTTTCCGGCAAATCAAACCAACAGTGGAATGACCGATCCATGCCCCTGCATGTCCGACCCGCCCAACCGCAAGACGCAAGCGCGATGGCGCGAATCCTCAATGAAATCATCGAGATCGGCGGAACGACAGCACACCGCGAGCATTTCGACGAGCAGCGCATCATCAGCTACTTCATCGCGCCAAAACTCGGAATCAGCTGCTTCGTGGCGTTGGAAGGCGAGCAGGTTTTGGGGTTCCAGTCGCTCGAATGGTCCGACCCTGACTGGCCAGGCGACAAGCTGCCGTCGGACTGGGCCATTGTCGCCACCTTCGTCGATCCGCGCGTGCACAAGAAGGGCGCCGGACGGGCGCTGTTCGCCAACACGCTGGAAGCCGCCAGAAAAGCAGGCGCCAGCTTCATCGACGCCACCATTCGCAAGGAAAACACCGGCGGACTGGCGTTCTACCAGGGGATGGGCTTCACCGACTATCGGGAAGGCCCGGAAACCATCTCCAAGCGTCTCGCGCCAAACTGAACGGCTGGGAAGACGTTCCGCCGCTCATTGTCCCGAAATTCGGCAGAGTTGTTTGCGGATTTAGAAACTTATCGCCTGGCAGCCGATCGATATTCTCCCTCTGGACGGTATGGGAGAAGAACCGAAATGATCACAACTGCACAGGCGAAAGACGCCGCAGAGCAATATCGCGAGGAAGGTTATGCCATCGTCCGCGGCTTCGTCGATGGCGACGACCTGGTGCGGCTGCGCAAGGAGACGCAGGCCGTCTATGAAGAGGGCCTGCGCCATCACGCCACCTTCCGGCATGGCAACCTGAACTTCCAGGTCCTGCCCGAGACACATTTCGACAAGCGCTACGTGCTACAGGCTTACTGGTTCTCGTGGATCAACCGGTATTTCGAGGAGTTCCGGCGCAACGCCGACTATCTCAAGCTGCTTGAAGGGCTGATCGGGCGCGACATCAAGCAGATCGCCCAGCAGCTCCACTGGAAGCCGCCGGGCGCCAATCTTACCGGCTACCGCTTCCACCAGGACATCCGCTTCCGCAACCAGGCCGACTTCGACGCCATCGTCGAGTCGACCGTCACCACCGGACTGGCCGTCGACCGCGCCACAGTGGAGAACGGTTGCCTCCAGGTCGTCCCCGGCAGCCACAAGCTCGGCTATCTCGGACTGTCCGACGAGGGCCACGGCCAGCTGATGAAGGGGGTTACTGCGGAATCGGAGCTGGTCGCCGTCGGTATCGACCCCGCCAACATCGTTTCGCTTGAACTCGAGCCGGGCGACCTCGCCATGTGGAACCTTTTGACCGTGCATGGATCGGCCGCCAACAAATCCGCTCACGACCGGGCGTTCGCGCTGTCGAGCTACGTCCGAGCCGACTCTACCTCCAGAGGCGAATGGGCGTTCAAGGACGGTGTCTCCATGCCGCTCGGCGACAAGCCCAAGCTCTGCAAATACGAGCGGCTCTTCGAGGATCCCGGCCCGTCATACGACACCACCGCGTGGTGGAACTAAGTCCAGCAAACCCCAGAGGCCGCGTTCCCCGACGCGGCCTTCAGGCTATGAGGTCGGAGGAAAGCTCGCGCATGAGGAAATCCACAAACGCCCGCACCTTGGCCGCCACGTAGGTCCGGTGCGGATAGAGCGCATAGATCGGGCTGGACTCCGGCCTGAACTCTTCGAGCAGCGCCTCGAGCGCGCCCGACGCTATGGCCTTGTCGACCAGCAGGCTCGGCAGGTTGCCGATGCCGAAGCCGGCAAGGGTCATCTGATAGGCAGCTTCGATGTGATTGGTCGACACGCGCCCCCTGACCGGCGCCGAAAACGGCCCGTCCGGTCCCTGGAACGGCCAGCTCCCGAGCCGCTTGGCGAAATTGCTCAAGACACAGGAATGCTGGGCCAGTTCACCAGGATGTTGCGGACGGCCATGGCGATCCCAGTATTCGGGCGTGGCACACACATAGTTGCGCACTTCGCCGAGGCGTTTGGCGATCAATGCGGAATCGTTCTGTTCGCCAAAGCGGATGGCGACGTCGAACCCTTCTTCCACGATGCCGACGACGTAGCGCGAGGTCAGGTGCAGCTCGATGGAGGCCTGCGGATTTTCGTCGAGGAATTTCGGCACCAGCCTGGTGACCCGGGTGTGTGCGAGCACATTGGAGCAGGACACCTTGATCGAGCCGCGGGTATCGCGATGCAGGCCTCTGGTCGCGTCGCGCAACTCGTCCAGGTCGTCGAGAAGAGCGCGCGCGCGGGTCGCATATTCCCTGCCCGCTTCTGTCAGGCTGAGCCGGCGTGTGGTGCGGTTGATCAGCCTGACGCCAAGATCGTCCTCCAACTCCTTGATGTAGCGGCTGACGGCCGTCGTCGACATCGTCAGGTCGTCGGCCGCCGCCGTCAGGCTGCCCAGCAGCGCCACCCGGTCGAACACCTTCATGGCAGTCACAAGGTTCATGCCGTTCCTCTGCGAATTTCACATCCGGCCGGTCGCAATCGATCGGCGGCACACCTGAATACCCGGCATAACAACAACGAACCCGGCCGGGCACTATCGGAACAACGACATACTGAACGATTACAATGGGAGAGAAACAAATGAAGACCAAAGACCTTCATCCGGCAATCGGGAAATTCCTGCGCGACGTGGACAGCGGCGGCATGCATCGCCGCGAATTCCTCAGCCTGGCCAGCGCCTTCGGCGCCTGCACCGCGGTTGCTTATTCGCTGCTGGGACTGGCTGCGCCAGGTGGCGGGGTGGCCCGCGCCGCAACCCCGCAACGCGGCGGCACGCTGCGCATCGCCATGCAGGTGATGGCGCTGGAGGATCCGCGCAAGTTCAGCGTCTCTCAGATGGGCAACATCGCCATGCAGTTCCTCGAACCGCTGGTTCGCTGGAACTCCGATTTCACCTTCCGACCGATGCTGCTCGAAAGCTGGTCGATCAATGACGACGCCACGGAATACACGCTGAACGTCCGCAAGGGCGTGAAGTGGTCAAATGGCGACGACTTCACCGCCGAAGACGTGGTGTTCAACATCACCCGCTGGTGCGACAAGGACGCTCCGGGCAATTCGATGGCCGGGCGCATGGGTGCGCTGATCGATCCGGCGACGAAGAAGGCGATCGAAGGGGCCATTACCGCGCCCGACGCCCATAAAGTCGTGCTCAAGCTGGCGCGGTCGGACGTCACGATCATTCCGGCGATGACGGACTACCCCGCGCTGATCGTCCACCGCGACTTCGACAGGAGCGGTGAGATGCTGTCGGCCCAGCCCATCGGCACCGGACCGTTCGAGCTGACCGGCATCGACGTCGGCGTCAAGGCATCGGTCAAGCGGCGGCCCGACGGCGCGTGGTGGGGCGGCGAGGTTTATCTCGACGGCATAGAATGGATCGACTACGGCACCGACTCGGCTGCCACCATTTCGGCGTTCGAGTCCGGCGAGGTCGATCTCAATGGCCAGACCCAGACCAACGACGTCGATATCCTCGACGGGCTCGGGCTGAAGCGTTCGGAGATCGTAACGGCAACGACAATCGTCGCCCGCACCAACGTCAATGTAGAACCCTACAACGACCAGCGCGTCCGCAAGGCTATCCAGCTTGCCGTCGACAACGAGACGGTGCTGAAGCTCGGCGCCAACGGCCACGGCATCGCTGCCGAGAACCACCATGTCGGGCCGATGCATCCTGATTATGCGCCGCTGCCGCCGGTCAAGCGCGACATCGAAAAGGCAAGGGTGTTGCTGGCCGAGGCCGGCAAGCTCGACTTCGAGTTCAACCTGATCTCGGTCGACGGCGACTATCGCAAGGAGAGTTCCGACGTCATCGCCCAGCAGATGCGTGAAGCGGGCTTCAAGGTCAAACGCACGCTCATCCCTGAATCGGCCTTCTGGAACGACTGGACCAAATATCCGTTCTCGACCACCAACTGGAACGCGCGGCCATTGGGAATCCAGACCCTGGCGCTCGCCTACCAGACCGGCAATGCCTGGAACGAGTCGGGCTTCTCCAATCCCGAGTTCGACGCCAAGCTCAAGGAAGCGAACGCCATCGGCGACTCGGACAAGCGCAAGCAGATCATGGGCGAGTTGCAGGCGATCCTGCAGGGGTCCGGTGTGATCGTGCAGCCTTTCTGGCGCAAGCTCTTTGCCCATATGCGCCCGAACGTAATGGGCTACCAGATCCACCAGGCCTACGACCAGCATTTCGACCAGACGTGGATCGACCAGGCCTAGTGTCTGATCGTGCCTGACGACGGCTCCGGAGACAGCAGCTCCGGGGTCGCCAGCGCCTCCAACGCCCGCGCGACTGCTCCTGCATTCAGCGGGCAGCGCGTACAGGTCCCGGTGCAACCCGGTTTGCGGACGGTCGAAGCCGCCTTTGCCATCTCGCTGCGATGCAATCGAGTTTCTTGGCACATTCCCGCTTGCTCCTGCGCTTTTCCCGGGAAAATCCTATCGCGACGGCAGGCGATGATAAGCGGCGGAAGGCGCAAACGACTGTCCCGAAAAATGGGATAGTGTGGAAAGCGTCAGCTGACGGCATGAGTGGGCGCTTCGGAGCCGCCTTGACCATGGACAGCGCGGCTGCGCCAAGTTACCCGTATCGCCATGAAAAAAGGCGATCATCTCTTCCTTGTCGACGGCTCCGGCTACATCTTCCGTGCCTATCACGCGCTGCCGCCGCTCACCCGCAAATCCGACGGACTGCCCACCAATGCGGTCCTCGGTTTCTGCAACATGGTGTGGAAGCTGATGCAGGACGCACGCAACACCGATGTTGGCGTCACGCCCACCCATTTCGCCGTTATCTTCGACTATTCGTCGAAGACCTTCCGCAACGAGCTGTACCCCGAATACAAAGCCAACCGCTCGGCCCCGCCCGAGGACCTGATCCCACAATTCGGACTGATCCGGCATGCGACCCGAGCCTTCGACCTGCCCTGCATCGAGATGGAAGGTTTTGAGGCCGACGACCTGATCGCCACCTATGCCCGCCTCGCCCGCGAGGCCGGCGGCGACGCCACCATCATCTCTTCGGACAAGGATTTGATGCAGCTCGTTGGCGAGACGGTGTCGATGTACGACCCGATGAAGGATCGGCAGATCAACATCCCCGAAGTTATCGAAAAGTGGGGCGTACCGCCTGAGAAGATGATCGACCTGCAGGCGCTGACCGGCGACTCCGTCGACAACGTCCCCGGCGTGCCAGGCATCGGCCCGAAGACCGCTGCACAGCTGCTCGAGCAGTTCGGCGATCTCGACACGCTTCTCGCCCGCGCCTCCGAGATCAAGCAGGACAAGCGCCGCCAGTCGATCATCGACAACGCTGACAAGGCGCGCATCAGCCGCGAGCTGGTGAAGCTGAAGAACGACGTGCCGGTCACCGAAGGCCTCGATGCATTCGCTCTGCAGCCACCTGACGGCGCGCGGCTGATTTCCTTCCTCAAGGCGATGGAGTTCACCACGCTGACGCGGCGCGTCGCCGAGGCCACCGGCGCCGACGCCGGCGCGATCGAGCCCGCCTATGTGCCGGTCGAACGCGGCGACGACGCACACGGACCGGACGTGGGTTCGGGTGCTGCTCCTGCTGCGCCAGCGACGACCGTTCCGGCCACAGCTGCCGACGTGGCTGCAGCAACGCCCGTCGCGACCGTCGCCGCCGATGGGGACACTCCCACAGCCCTCGCCAACAAGCTCGCAGAGGCTGCCGCGGCGGAAAAATTCGACCACAGCGCTTATGTCACGATCCGCGACCTCGCCACGCTGAAAGCCTGGGTCAACGAGGCGGCCGAGGCCGGCGTCATCGCCTTCGACACCGAGACCACTTCGCTCGACCCGATGCAGGCCGAGCTCGTCGGCTTCTCTCTCGCCACCGCACCAGGGCGCGCCGCCTATGTGCCGCTTGGTCACAAAAGCGGCCGCGACGACCTGCTTGGCGGCGGGCTGGTCGAGAACCAGATCCCGATGCGCGAGGCGATCGCAGCACTCAAGCCGCTGCTCGAGGACGCCTCCGTGCTCAAGGTGGCGCAGAACCTTAAGTACGATCTGGTGCTGATGAACCGCTACGGCATCGACGTGCACTCGTTCGACGACACGATGCTGATCTCCTACGTGCTCGACGGCGGCACCAATGGCGGCCACGGCATGGACTCCTTGTCGGAAAAATGGCTCGGCCACACGCCGATCCCGTTCAAGGACGTGGCCGGCTCCGGCAAGAGCTTCATCGGTTTCGACCAGGTCGACATCGCCAAGGCGTCGGCCTATGCCAGCGAAGATGCCGACGTGACGTTGCGGCTGTGGCGCGTGCTCAAGCCGCGCCTAGCCGCCAAGGGCCTGGTCTCGGTCTATGAGCGCCTGGAGCGACCGCTGGTGCCGGTTCTGGCGCGCATGGAACAGCGGGGCATCTCGGTCGACCGCCAGATCTTGTCGCGGCTGTCGGGCGAACTCGCCCAGGGCGCTGCGCGGCTCGAAGACGAGATCAACAGCATCGCCGGCGAGCGCTTCAACATCGGTTCGCCCAAGCAGCTCGGCGACATCCTGTTCGGCCGCATGGGCCTGCCCGGCGGCACCAAGACCAAGACCGGTCAGTGGTCGACCTCGGCCCAGGTGCTGGAAGACCTCGCCGCCGAAGGCCATGAGCTGCCGCGCAAGATCGTCGACTGGCGCCAGCTGACCAAGCTGAAATCGACCTACACCGACGCGCTGCCCGGCTTCATCAACCCCGAGACCAAGCGCGTCCACACCTCCTACGCGCTGGCCGCCACCACCACCGGCCGCCTGTCGTCGTCGGACCCGAACCTGCAGAACATTCCGATCCGCACGGCCGAAGGCCGCAAGATCCGCACCGCCTTCATCGCCGACAAGGGCAACAAGCTGATCTCGGCCGACTACAGCCAGATCGAACTGCGCGTGCTCGCCCATGTCGCCGACATCGCCCAGCTGAAGCAGGCCTTCGCCGACGGCGTCGACATTCATGCCATGACGGCATCCGAAATGTTCTCGGTGCCGGTCGAGGGCATGCCGTCGGAAGTGCGCCGTCGCGCCAAGGCGATCAATTTCGGCATCATCTACGGCATCTCGGCTTTCGGCCTCGCCAACCAGCTGTCGATCCCGCGCGAGGAAGCCTCCGATTACATCAAGAAGTATTTCGAGCGCTTCCCAGGCATCCGCGCCTACATGGACGAGACCAAGGCGTTCTCCCGCGACAAGGGTTATGTCGAGACCATCTTCGGCCGCCGCATCCACTACCCCGAAATCCGCTCCTCCAACCCGTCGGTGCGTGCCTTCAACGAACGCGCCTCGATCAATGCCCGCCTGCAGGGGACGGCCGCCGACATCATCCGCCGCGCCATGATCCGCATCGAGGGCGCGTTGTCCGAGGCCAAGCTGTCGGCACGCATGCTGTTGCAGGTGCACGACGAACTGATCTTCGAGACCGTCGAGGACGAGGTCGAGGCGACGATCCCCGTCGTCCGCCACGTCATGGAAAACGCCGCCATGCCGGCTGTGTCGATGTCGGTGCCTCTGCATGTCGACGCCAACGCCGCCGACAGCTGGGACGAGGCGCACTGAGATGGAGTTCGCGACGTCGTCCAGCCTGTCGACGTTGCTGTCCTTCGCCCTGACGTCGCTCATCATCGAGCTGACGCCGGGGCCGAACATGACCTATCTGGCACTGGTGTCGGCGGGCGAAGGTCGCCGTGCCGGCTTCGCCACAGTAGCAGGCATCGCGCTCGGCCTTGCCATCGTCGGCGTTGTGGCAGCGCTCGGCGTCACCGAACTGATCCACACTTCGACCCTGCTCTACGAAGGCCTGCGCTGGGGTGGCGTCCTGTTCCTGCTCTACCTGGCCTATGAAGGCTGGCGCGGCCCAGGCGAGGCCGTGCCCGAAGGCGGAGACGCCGACCGGCGCTACTTCACCCGCGGGCTGGTGACCAACCTGCTCAATCCCAAGGCGGCGATCTTCTACGTCGCCGTGCTGCCGACCTTCATCGTCGCCGATCGCCCGGTGCTGTCGCAGACACTGACGCTGACCGCCATCTACGTCGCGGTCGCGACAATCATCCATTTCCTGATCGTGGTGCTGGCCAGCCAGCTCGAGCCGCTGCTCAACAACCCCAGGATCGAAAAGATCGCGCGACGGGGGCTGTCGGCGCTGCTTGCGGCCGTTGCGATCTGGTTCGCGTTTTCGACGGCGCGCTAGCGCCCGGAGCGGTTCGCAAAGGGCAACCGCGTATTTTCCCGGAATTGATCAGGCGGCAATCGCCGCGCATTTGGCGCAGGTGCCGCGGAATTCGATGACCGCCTTCTTGGCGACAAAGCCGGTCGAGCCGACCCAGTCGTCAAGGCGCTTGCCGATCAGCTCGTCCGAAATCTCGGTGACCTGGCCGCAATTGTCACAGATGGCAAAGGCCGTCATGCGGTGGTTGTGGTGGCTGTGGTCGTGCGGCTCGGCGCAGGCGACGAAGGCGTTGAGGCTTTCGAGGCGGTGTACGAAGCCGTCCTTCACCAGAACCTCGAGCGCACGGTAAACCTGCAGCGGGGCACGAAAACCGTCGTCGCGCAGCTGGTCAAGCAGCATGTAGGCGCTGAGCGGCCCGCTCGCCACTTCGAGCTTTCCGAGCACCTTCTGCTGGTTCTTCGTCAGCGTAGCCCGCGCCGCCATGCTTTTACCTTTCCCTGCCCGGCGCAAACCGGGCGGCACCTTTCCATGCCGGCAAATGCTGCCTCATGGAACAATCCTTCGCCCCAATGTGGCGATTGGCACATGATTTTGCTAGCGCGTCCGGCCGCCAAATACAATGTTGGGCATTCCCCAACCGCCAAGCATGGCCCCTCCCCCCTTCGACAGGGAGAGGGATTGGCTATCGCTGGCTTACTTCTTCTGCCGTGCCGGGCCTTCGCGTTCGGACGAGCGGGCCCACAGGTTGATGTCGGCCTCGCGCGCATGGGTGTCGATCTCGGCGAGCTCGGCCTCGGTGAAGGCGAGGTTTTTGATCGCGCCGACACAATCCTCGACCTGCTCGGGACGGCTGGCGCCGATCAGCGCCGAAGTGACGCGGCCGCCACGCAGCACCCAGGCCAGCGCCATCTGCGCCAGTGTCTGGCCGCGACGCTCGGCGATAGCGTTCAGAGCGCGGATGTTGGCGAGGTTCTTGTCGTTGAGGAAGGCGGGGCGCAGCGACTTGCCCTGCGACGCACGGCTGCCTTCCGGCACACCGCCGAGATACTTGCCGGTCAGCATGCCTTGCGCCAGCGGCGAGAACACGATCGAGCCGATACCGAGACCGTCGAGCGCGTCGAGCAGGCCGTCATCCTCGACCCAGCGATTGATCAGCGAGTAGCTCGGCTGGTGGATCAGGCAGGGCGTGCCAAGCCGCTTCAGAATGTCGGCGGCCTCGCGGGTGCGCTGGGCGTTGTAGGACGAAATGCCGGCATAAAGCGCCTTGCCCGAACGCACGGCATGGTCGAGCGCGCCCATGGTCTCTTCGAGCGGCGTTTCCGGGTCGAAGCGGTGCGAGTAGAAGATGTCGACATAGTCGAGGCCCATGCGCTTCAGGCTCTGGTCGAGGCTCGCCAGCACATATTTGCGGCTGCCCCACTCGCCGTACGGCCCAGGCCACATGTCGTAGCCGGCCTTGGTCGAGATGATCATCTCGTCGCGCAGACCGGCAAAATCGGTGCGTAGAATCTCGCCGAAGGCAGTCTCGGCAGAGCCGGCCGGCGGGCCGTAGTTGTTGGCGAGGTCGAAATGGGTGATGCCGAGATCGAAGGCCTTCTGACAGATGGCGCGTTTGGTCGCGTGCGGCGTGTCATCGCCGAAATTGTGCCACAGGCCGAGCGAGATCGCCGGCAGCTTGAGGCCCGACCTGCCGCAGCGATTGTAGACCATGTTTTCGTAACGATTCGCGGCCGGTTGCCAGGTCATGATGCTGTCCTCGAATGGAAAGGGGAATCGGCTGGTGACGCCGATCCCCTCTCTTAGCCTATTTCGACGATGCCAGCAGCCCCCTTGCAGCGGCAGGCCCCAGCGGCTCGGGCCGCTCGCAGGTCGTCTGCATCTCGACGAACTTCCTGGTCTCGCCCGACTTCAGGATGCCGGTCATGACGTCGATGACGTGGTTCGCGAGTTCCAGCGAGCAGCGGTGCGGCCGGCCATGCATGATCGCCAGCGCCATGTCGGCCAGACCCGCGGTGCGGTAGTTGGCCATCATGCCATGGGCATGCTTCTCGTTGGGCACGCCGAAGGGATGATCCCATTTCGGCAGCGCCTTCACCGGCTTGCTACCCCTGGTGTAGCTCAGCTCGCCACCGAAGAAATTGGGATCGGGCATGTGGATGGTGCCGGTTTCGCCATAGAGCTCCATCGGCGCATGGCCATTGTCCCAGACATCCCAGCTCGCATTGAAGGTAAACACAGCGCCGTTCTCGAACTCGATCAGCGCCAGGATCGTCGTCGGCGTGGTGACAGGGATCTTTTCACCCGCACGCGGCTTGGACGAGATGGTCCGCTCCTTCGCCGGGATCGACGACAATGCCGCCACCCGCGCAACCGGCCCGATGAGCTGGACGAGGTTGGCGATGTAATAGGGCCCGAGATCGAGGATCGGGCCGCCGCCGGGCTGGAAGAAGAAATCGGGATTGGGGTGCCAGTGCTCCATGCCGTGGCTCATCACGTGGCAGGTGCCGCTCGTGATGTTGCCGAGCTTGCCCGTGTCGATGAGGTGCCGCGCCAACTGGTGCGAACCACCGAGGAAGGTGTCTGGTGCCGAGCCGATGCGCACGCCCTTCTTGTCGGCGCGCTTCTTCAGGTCGAGCCCGTCCTTGATGGCGAGCACGAAGGGCTTTTCCGAATAGACATGCTTGCCGGCGTCGATGGCCTGCCTCGACACATCGTAGTGCACCGCAGGCACCGTCAGGTTGACGACGATGTCGATGTCCTTGGCCTTGAGCAGGTCCTCGACCGTCTCTGCCCGCAGATTGAACTCCTTTGCCCGCGCCCTGGCCGCATCCATGTTGATGTCGGCGCAGGCGCGCATCTCGATGCCCCGGAACTGGGGCGCTCGCTGAAAGTAAGTCTTCGAGATGTTGCCGCAGCCAATCACCCCTACTCCAAGTTTCCTTGCCATGTCGGTCGTCCCCTAGAAGGTCTTTGCGGTGGCGATGGACCGGCGCGCGAAGCGCTCGAAATCGGCCGGATTGTCGTGCTCCATGATGAAGTATCTGGCCGGCGTGCGTTTGCGCAGCGCTACAACCAGCCCGGCCCAGTCGACGGTGCCGTGGCCAACGTCCGACCAGCCGTCCTCGTCGGCTGCCTGGCCATGCGGGGCGATGTCCTTGACGTGGGCAGCCAGGATGCGCGGGCCGAACTCCTCGATCCAGTGCAGCGGGTCGGAGCCGCCGCGGATCACCCAGGCGACGTCCATCTCCCACCCGATGTCGGGTGCGGCTTCCAGGATGAGGCGTTGCGGCACCAGCCCGCCGGCAAGGGTCAAAAACTCGAAGTCGTGGTTGTGCCAGGCAAAATCGAACCCGGCATCCCTGGCCTTCGCGCCGATGGCACCGAGGCGCTTGCCGAATGCCCGCCATCCATCGGCGTCGGTCGGCCGGTCGACCACCTCGAGCCAGGGACAAGCTATGAGCTTCATGCCGAGCGTCGTCGCAATCGTGGCCGCCCTGGCGAAATCCTGCTCCAGCAGATCGATGCCGAAATGGCCGCTCGGCATGGACAGGCCGTTGCGGTCGAGCAGGGCGCGAAAAGCCTGCGGGTCGTCATAGACCCCGCCATAACCTTCGACCTCCTTGTAGCCGACGCTGGCGAGCGCCTGCAGCACCTTGTCCCAGGGTTGGTAGTTGCGGGCGCTGTAGAGTTGGAATGACCAGTCCATGGTTCTGTCCGTTCGTTGGGAGGTGATGTCAGATGCGGTTGCCGCTCTGGCCGTCAAACAGCGAGGCGCGCGCCGGGTCGAAGCCGATGCGCAGCTGATCGCCTGGAGCCAGATGGCGTTCGGCCTCGACGCGGAAGGCGAGGCTCTGGCTGCCGAGCTTCGTCCAGACCAGCGTGTCCGAGCCCATCGGCTCGACCAGCTCGACCCTCGCGTCGGCGGCATAGGGCATGGCATTGGCGGCATCGCCTGTGGCGATGTGTTCGGGGCGCACACCGAACACGGCCTTGCCTGGCCTGGCCGTGCCGCCAAAACCGTAGCGGCCGAGCGGGATCCTTGTCGCGGTTGTCGCAAAAGCCGGCTCAACGCCGGCTTCGAGCTCGCCGTCGAGAAAATTCATGCCCGGCGAGCCGAGGAAGCCGGCAACGAAGCGGTTGACCGGCTTGTTGTAGATTACCTGCGGCGCGTCGAGCTGCTGGATCACGCCGCCCTTCATGACGGCAATGCGGTCGGCCAGCGTCATCGCCTCGATCTGGTCGTGAGTGACGTAGATCATGGTGTTGGCGAGCTTCTGGTGCAGGCGCTTGATCTCGACGCGCAGCTCCGAACGCAGCTTGGCGTCGAGATTGGACAGCGGCTCGTCGAACAGGAACACGTCGACGTCACGCACCAGTGCCCGCCCGATCGCTACGCGCTGGCGCTGGCCGCCAGAAAGTGCTGCCGGCTTGCGCTTGAGCAGCGGCTCGATCTGCAGGATCTCGGCCGCACGGGCGATACGCCTTGCGATCTCGTCCTTGGCCATGCCCGCCGTCTTCAGGCCGAAGGACAGGTTTCCTTCCACTGTCATCTGCGGATAGAGCGCGTAGGACTGGAACACCATGCCGATGCCTCGGTCCTTGGGTTCCTCCCAGGTGACGTTCTTGCCCTTGATGAAGATTTGCCCCTCGGACACGTCGAGCAGGCCGGCGATGCAGTTGAGCAACGTGGACTTGCCGCAGCCGGATGGCCCGAGCAGCACGAGGAACTCGCCTTCGGGCACATCGAGATTGAGCTGCTTCAGCACGTCATAGGCCCCAAAGCTCAGCGACACGTCCTTGACCTGGACATTCGTCATCGTCTCAACCCTTGACCGCGCCGGCGGCGATGCCGCGGACGAAAAGCTTGCCGGAGATGAAGTAGATGATGAGCGGGACCAGTCCCGTAAGCAGCGTTGCCGCCATGTTGACGTTGTACTCCTTTACGCCCTGGACGGCGTTGACGATGTTGTTGAGCTGGACGGTCATCGGATAGGTGTCGGGCTTGGTGTAGACGACGCCAAACAGGAAATCGTTCCAGATGCCGGTGACCTGCAGGATGATCGCCACCACGAAGATGGGCAGCGCCATCGGCAGCATGATCCTGAGATAGATGGTCCAGAAGCCGGCGCCGTCGACGCGGGCGGCCTTGAACAGCTCTTCCGGCAGCGAGGCGAAATAGTTGCGGAAGAGCAGCGTCAGGATCGGCATGCCGAAGATCGTGTGCACCAGCACCAGCCCCCACAGGCTGCCATAGAGGCCGATCTCGCGAAGCACGATGACGATCGGATAGAGCATCACCTGGTAAGGAATGAAGGCCCCGACGATCAGGATGGTGAAGAACACCTCCGATCCCCTGAAGCGCCAGTTGGCGAGCGCGTAGCCGTTGACCGAGGCGATTGCGATCGACAGGAACACCGACGGCACGGTGATGCGCACCGAGTTCCAGAAGCCGCGCGACAGCCCGTCGCAATTGAGCCCGGTGCAGGCTTGGGACCAGGCCTTCACCCAGGGCTCGAAGGTGATCTCGACCGGCGGCGAGAAAATATTGCCGAGCCTGATCTCGGGCATGCCTTTCAGCGACGTCACCACCATCACGTAGAGCGGCAGGAGGTAGTAGACGGCAAACAGCGCCAGCGTGCCGTAGATGAAGATGTTGCGGCGGGAAAAGCGCCGCCGTGGCTTCGGCCCCTGCGGTCCGGCAAGCGCAGCGGACCGAGCGGTCAGGGCGGGCACAACATCGAGGTCGGGCGCGGCGCGCGCCAGTTGCTCAGCCATGGCTGCGCCTCCTGCCGAATTCGAGATAGGCCCATGGCACGATGACGATGACCACCGACAGCAGCATCATGGTCGAGGCGGCGAAGCCCTGCCCCAGGTTCTGCGCCAGGAACATGTAGTTGTAGACGTATTTGGCCGGCACTTCAGACGCGATGCCGGGGCCGCCGCTGGTCTGGGCGACGACGAGGTCGTAGACCTTGACGATGCCGCTGGCGATGATGACCAGCGTGGTCACCAGAACCGGCCGCATCATCGGGATGACGATGAAGACATAGGTCTTCCATGTCGGGATGCCATCGACGCGGGCGGCCTTCCAGATGTCGGCGTCGATGCCGCGCAGGCCGGCCAGCATCAGGCACATGATCAGCCCCGTACCCTGCCACAGTCCGGCGATCAGGATGCCGTAGATGACGATGTCGGCATTGTAGAGCGGGTCGAAGACAAAGCTTTCCCAGCCAAGATTGCGCACCACCTGCTGGATGCCGAAATCCGGATTGAGGATCCATTGCCAGGCAAGGCCGGTGACGATGAAGGACAGCGCGAAAGGATAGAGGAAGATGGTGCGGAAGGTGTTTTCGAAACGGATCTTCTGGTCCATCAGCGCCGCCAGAACGAAGCCGATGACCAGCGAGAACACCAGCGTGCACAGGCCGTAGATGGCAAGGTTCTCGACGGCGATCTGCCAGCGCGGCGTCGCCCACAGCCGCTGGTACTGCTCGAGGCCGACGAAATTGAGCCGTGGCAACAGCTTCGAGTTGGTGAAGGAATAGACGACCGTCCACGCCGTTCCGCCGACGAAGATGACGAGCGCCGTCAGCACCATCGGGATCGAAGCGATCTTGGCGTTGAGGTTTCGGAACAACCGGCTCGGCCGGCCCTGATATCCAGGTGTCATCGGTCGGCTTCCATCTGGGGACCCGGCCAATCTGCCGGCCCCCTTGTGCGGGGACCGGCAGAGCGCCGCTGTACTGACTGCAGCATCTTGGCCAAGGCCGGGATCGGGAACCCGGAAATGGCCTAGTCGGCAGCGGCGATGATGTCGACGAAGCGCTTCTGGGCGTCGGCGGCCGTCAGGTTCTTGTTACCGAAGAACTCGACGAACAGGTCGTTGACCTGGGTCACGCCGTCGGCCGACATCAGCTGATCCGGCGCAGGGATGATGTTGCCCTTGGCGAGGATCTCCAGGCCCTTCTTCATGCAGTCGTTGGCAGCGTTGAGGTCGACGTCGCCGCGCACCGGCAGCGAGCCCTTCTTGAGGTTGAAGGCAACCTGCGTCGCCGGCGACAGCATCACCGAAGCCAGTGCTTCCTGTGCCTTGGACTTTTCAGGGTCCTTGAGCTTGGGGAAGTAGAAGGCGTCACCGCCCGTCGAGATGATCTCGTTGACGCCGAGCCCCGGAAGGCAGGTGTAGTCCTTGCCGGCAGTCTGACCGGCAACCTGGAACTCACCCTGGGCCCAATCGCCCATGATCTGGCCACCAGCCTTGCCGTTGATGACAAGTGCTGTGGCCTGGTTCCATTCCTGGACGTTCGACTTGGCCGACATGGCGCGGGCCTGGTCGGCTGCCGCGAACACCTTGGTCATCTCGGGTCCCGCGGCGACCGTCGCGTCCTTGTCGCCAAACACCTTCTGGAAGGTGTCGGGACCAGCCAGCGCGACGAGGATCACCTGGAAGGCGAGCGTGGTCTGCCACGGTTGCTGGCCCAAAGCGAGCGGCACGATGCCGGCCTTTTCGAGCGCCGGAGCGGCAGCCACGAACTCGTCCCAGTTCTTGGGAACGGCCACGCCGGCATCGGCAAAGGCCTTGTTGGACAGCCACAGCCATTGCTGCGAGTGGATGTTGATCGGCACGCAGTAAATCTTGCCATCAAGCGTGCAGCCGTCGAGCAGGCTCTTGGGATGGATGAACTTGGTCCAGCCTTCCTTTTCGGCCAGTTCGGTGAAATCGCGCATCAGCCCGGCCTGGACGAGCTCCTCGGCCTGGCGGCCGTGGTTGAACTGGGTTGCGCCCATCGGGTCACCGCCGGTGATGCGGCCGATCATAATCGGCCGGGCAACGTCGCCCGAACCGGCAATGGCGCCGTCGACCCATTTGTTGCCGGTCGCGTCAAACGCCTTGGCGAATTCGGCGACTGCCGCCGCCTCGCCGCCCGAGGTCCACCAATGTGTCACCTCGAGGTCGGTCGCCGCCGCAGGCCCTGCCCCGCACACGACCCCCGCCGCAAACGCGGCGGTCAGAAGCCTATAACGCATCGTACTCCTCCCTGAATCTGAAACGTTACAGATTTAGGCTAGGCGAAGTCTCGAGCCTGCGCAATGGCCGGGAGACGGCGCGAGCGCGATTTCTTTCGGGACACGAACTAAAGCACCGTTCAAAGCGGCAGCCGGAAACGTCGTCATGTTACTTTGCATTGCAGCATTCCCAGAAGAAATCACCAAAGGAATCAACCGACATTAGCAATGCTGCGGCGCGGGATCTGCGATCGCCTGGATGGCTCGTCTGGCGTCGAATTTTTGTCTCAAATAATTTTCTGTAACGTTACAGTTCTTGCTCATGCGACTTGCAAGGTCCATGCTGGGGGTGCGATATGCAAGACGAGGCGAGACGGCGGGCAAGATGACCATGGACGAGCGAACACCGCCCGATGACAGCGGCGAGCAGGTGGCAGCCGGCAGCCAGCCGCCGACGCTGAAGACCATCGCCTTCATGACCGGCCTCGGCGTGACGACGGTGTCACGGGCGCTGAAAGACGCGCCCGAAATCGGCGCCGAGACCAAACGCCGGGTGCAACTCGTCGCCCGCCAGATCGGCTACCGCCCCAACCGCGCCGGCGTGCGCCTGCGCACCGGCAAGACCAATGTCATCAGCCTCGTGCTCGACACCGAGGAGCAGGTCGGCGGCTTCGTGTCGGACCTGATCTACGGCATCTCGGAGGCACTGGCGCACACGCCCTACCACCTCGTGGTGACACCTTATTCGCGCAGCAACGACGCGCTGGAGCCGGTGCGCTACGTCGTCGAGACGGCGTCGGCCGACGGCGTCATCATCTCGCGCACCGAACCCGACGACAAGCGCGTGCGTTACATGACCGAGCGGGGTTTTCCCTTCGCCACGCACGGCCGCACTCACATGGGCATCGAGCACCCGTTCCACGATTTCGACAACTATGCCTATTCGGTAGAGGCGGTGAAGACGCTGGCTGCCCTCGGCCGCAAGCGGCTGGCGCTTCTCGCCCCGCCGCCGAACCTCAGTTACTACCGTCACATGCGCGACGGCTTTGCCGATGCCGTGATGGTGCACGGCCTGACCGAGGTGCCGTTCCCAACCGCAACCGTCGATCACTCAATCGACGAAATCCGCGCCGTCACGTCAGAGTTGATGCGTCGGCAGAGCCGTCCCGACGCCTTCGTCAGCGGCGCGGGTGCCGGCACCTTCGCTCTGGTCGCGGGCGTCGAGGATGCCGGCTTCAAGGTCGGCGAGGACGTCGACATCGTTTCCAAGCAGTCGTCCAGGCTGCTGCACCTGCTGCGCCCGCAGCTCTATGTCGTCAACGAGGACGTACGGCTGGCCGGCCATGAACTCGCCACCGCCGTGCTCGGCCGCATCGCCGGCCGCGACATCGGCTCACTGCAGAGCCTCAGCAAGCCGAGGGCGGTCGAAGCTTATGAGACGTCGGGAAAACCGAACGACTGAGCCCGGTTGAGATTGCCTCCCGCCCTTGCCCTCTCCCTGTAAACCGGCGAAGGGCGTAGGCGTCGCGGCAGTGTCCCTTCTCCCCGTTCACGGGGAGAAGGTGCCGGCAGGCGGATGAGGGGCAGCGCGAACCTTGGCCCTACGTCCCTACCCTTCGCTGCCCCATGGACCATGGTGCGCGCCCGGCGCGTCGACGCGCTCGAAGCCATGGGCGCCGAAGAAATCACGCTGCGCCTGGATGAGATCGGAGGTGCCGCGACCCTGGCGATAGCCGTCGAAATAGGCCAGAGCCGACGACAGGGCCGGCACCGGCAGGCCGGCCTCGGCGGCGCGGGCGACGATGCGGCGCAGCGACGGATGCGCCTTGCCCATCATCTCGACGAAGGCCGGCGCCATCAGAAGATTGGTCGGCTGGTCGGCCTTGCCGAAGGCTTCGGCGATGGTGTCGAGGAATTGCGAGCGGATGATACAGCCGGCACGCCAGATCTTGGCAATGGTCGGCATCGGCAGGTTCCAGCCGAACTCCTTCGACGCGCCGGCCATGACAGCGAAGCCCTGCGCGTAGGCGGCGATCTTGCCGGCAAACAACGCCAGTTCGAGATCGGCCAACAGCTCGTCCTTCGAGCCCGACAGCTTGCCCGAACGGGCACCATAGGCTTTCTCGGCGGCCAGGCGCTCGTCCTTCATCGACGACAGCACGCGTGCTGCGACCGCAGCCTCGATGGCCGTCGCCGGAATGCCAAGCTGCTGCGCCTCGATGACCGACCATTTGCCGGTGCCTTTCTGTCCGGCACGGTCGAGAATGATGTCGACCACCGGACGGCTGGTCTTGGGATCGTCGGCGGACAAGACGGTCGCGGTGATCTCGATCAGGTAGGATTCGAGCCGACCCTTGTTCCAGCCTGAAAAGACCGGCGCGATCTCCTTCGGGGCCATGCCGAGGCCGTCGCGCAGCACGCCATAAATCTCGGCGATCATCTGCATGTCGGCATATTCGATGCCATTGTGGATAGTCTTGACGAAGTGGCCGGCGCCGTTCGGCCCGAGCCAGGCGGCGCAGGGCTCGCCTTTGTACTTGGCCGAGATCGCGGTCAGCACGTCCTCGACACGGGTCCAGGATTCGGGCGCACCGCCGACCATGATCGAAGGACCGTGGCGCGCGCCCTCCTCGCCGCCCGACACGCCCATGCCGATGAAAGTCAGGCCCGAGCCGTCGAGCTCCTTGAAGCGGCGCATGGTGTCGCGGAAATTGGCATTGCCGGCGTCGATGATGATGTCGTTGGCGGCCAGCACCGGGCGCAGGGCCGCGATCTGCTGGTCGACCGGATCGCCGGCCACCACCATGATGATGATCGGCCGCGGCGGGCGGATCGCAGCCGCAAGCTCCTCGATCGAGGCGCAGGGCACGATCCTGTCGCGCAGGTCGCCGGCATTCGCCATGAAGGCCTCGGTACGCGCCGGGGTGCGGTTGAACACGGCGATGCGGTGGCCCTTCTCAGCGATGTTCAGCGCCAGGTTCGAGCCCATCGTGCCCAGGCCGATCAGTCCGATTTCGGCTTTTTCCATGGTCTCGTTTCCTTGTGCTGATGTGGTTGAAGGGCGTGCGGCGGCATGATTGACCTGCCCGCACGCCAAGGTCAACTCGACGGCCCGGCACCGGCCAGAAGCCGCGTTCAACTCACCGTGCGCGGAGCCGGCGGCTCAGTTGGAACGGCGGCGGCGGCCGTAGAGTTCGAGCCGGTGATGAACGATGTCGTAGCCGAGTTCGGCGGCGATTTCCTGCTGTAGCTGCTCGATGCGGTCGGAGCGGAATTCGATGACGTCGCCGGTGTCGATGTCGATGAGATGGTCGTGATGGTCGCCGCCAGCCTGCTCGAAACGTGATGGACCGCCCTCGAAGGCATGGCGGTGGATGGCGCCCATTTCCTCGAGCAGCTTCATGGTGCGGTAGACCGTCGACAGCGAGATACTCTTGTCGACCTGCTCGGCGCGGCGGAATATCTCGAGTGCGTCCGGATGATCTTCCGTCTCGCGCAGGATGTTGAGAATCACCTTGCGTGGACGGGTGACGCGAATGCCCGCCTTGCGGAGCGCCTTTTCATAATCCGGCTTCTTGAGGACGGGTTTGGGGGCAGTCTTCTTCATTGCGCGACTATGTGCCAGATGACACCCAGTTGCAAAAGTTTATGCGCACATTCCCCAGATGAGGTGTGTGCGTACGTCCTTCTCCCCTTGTGGGAGAGGCTGCAACGAAGGGGGTGGATGAGAGGCGCAGAACGGAGTGGAGCATTTGGAATTGTGCACCATTCAGTGGTTGTTTTCTGCATCCTTCATTTCTTCCAGCCCCCTCATCCGACCTCGCTTCACGAGGCCACCTTCTCCCACAAGGGGAGCAGGCAGGTCGCGTCCGTCATCCCAGTCGAGCGCAGAACACCTGGGAGCCAAGCAACGTCGCGCAGACCCGGGCATGGGCGAGACTGTCAAAAAGTCCGTGGAAACTCTTCCCCGTCTGGTCGCGGAAAATCACCACCGGGTGAGGCGGATGCGGGGGCGTCTGTCAGGTGGGCTGAGCGGGGCGTCGCTCCGGCTTGGCAATGCGCGCCATCCGACGACCGCTCACGGCGCAAGCTAAAGCGGCAGAAAGAGTTCGGCCTGATCTGCCCGAGACGATCACGCTGGCTGTCGCCGCGCATCAGAGATTTCAACGGTAAGGCCAGGACCGCACAGCCACGAGAGCGTCGGTGGCACAATTTGCGTCACCTCGGCGCAACCGGCGGCAGACTGCAGGCTGGGTGGGGACGATGGGGACTGCCCGGCAGCCCGCCCCGTTACCGCCTAGCCCGCCTTGCCCTCTTCCTCAAAGGTGACCGCAACATCGGCGTTGGCCGAGAGGCGCACCTTGTTGCCTTCGGTTTCGGCGACGAGTGCCGTGGAGATATAGTGATGGTGGCCGCGGTGACGGCCTTCGCCGCTGTCTTTTTTCGTCAGCTTGATGCGGCCGTTCTCGACCTTGTCGACAGTTCCGATGTGGACGCCGTCGGCGCCGATGACTTCCATATGCTCGCGAATGGCTGAATTGGCTGACACGACCGTTCTCCTTGTTTGGGATTGGCAAACGGAAACGCGCCGAGGCCCGAATGGATGCATGGGCGGGGCAATTGGCAGCAGCATGCTCCGATACCGGTCAACGGTGTTCGTTTCGTTGGTATCCGATCTGTTTGGTGCGCCTGGCTCGCACCGACCAGGTGGCATCCCGATCAACCGGAGAGCCTGCTGGTCGGCATCGAGCCAGCCCGTCATCGAGATATCTACTTGCAAACGATTTGCAATTGCATTGACACGCCGGAGGGCTGCCGTTACGTTCGCCGCCATGCTGCCGGCCGGACCGGGCCTGCGCACAGGGAAACGGGATAAAGATGAAACGACTAAGCCTCGCCCTCGCCGCCATTGCCATGCTTGGCTTCTCAGCCACCGAAGGCATGGCCGAGAAGATGAAGGTGGCGACCACCTTCACCGTGATCGCCGACATTGCCCGCAATGTCGCCGGAGATGCCGCCGAGGTGGAATCAATCACCAAGCCGAATGCCGAGATCCACAACTATCAGCCGACGCCAGGCGACATGCTGCGGGCGCAGAAGGCGGACCTGGTGTTGTGGAACGGGCTGAACCTTGAGCTGTGGTTCCAAAAGTTCTTCGACAATCTCGACGGAGTGGCGCAGGTCGTGGTGTCCGATGGCGTCGAGCCGATGGGCATCGCCGAGGGACCCTATAGCGGCAAGCCCAATCCACATGCCTGGATGTCTCCGCAAGCGGCGCTGATCTATGTCGAGAACATCCGCAAGGCCTTTGCCGAGAAGGACCCTGCCAATGCCGCGACCTACGCGAGGAACGCGGCTGACTATTCGGACAAGATCAAGGCGACGGTGGCGCCGATCCATGCGGCGATCGACACCATTCCGGCTGAGCGACGCTGGCTCGCCACCAGCGAGGGCGCGTTCTCCTATCTGGCGCGCGATTTCGGCCTGAAGGAGGTTTATCTCTGGCCGATCAACGCCGACCAGCAGGGTACGCCGCAGCAGGTGCGCAAGGTGATCGACCTCGTCAGGGCCAACAACATTCCGGCTGTGTTCAGCGAAAGCACCGTGTCGTCGAAGCCGGCCGAGCAGGTCGCCCGGGAGACCGGCGCAAAATATGGCGGCGTGCTCTATGTCGACTCGCTGAGCGACGAGGGCGGCCCGGTGCCGACCTATCTCGACCTGTTGAGCGTCACCACCCAGACCATCGTCAAGGGGCTGACCCAATGACCATGCCCCTGAAAGGGCGGCCCCAGGCGGCGGCCACTCCCGGCGACGGGCTATACGTCGCCAACATCTCGGTGACCTATCGCAACGGCCACACCGCGCTGCGCAACGCCTCCTTCGCCATTCCACGCGGCACCATCACGGCACTTGTCGGCGTCAACGGCTCGGGCAAGTCGACCCTGTTCAAGTCGATCATGGGCTTCGTGCCGCTGGCATCGGGCAGCGTCGAGATCCTGGGCCAGCCGGCACGCGAAGCGCTCAGGAAAAACCTCGTCGCCTATGTACCGCAGAGCGAAGACGTCGACTGGAATTTCCCCGTCCTTGTCGAGGACGTCGTCATGATGGGCCGTTACGGCCACATGAACTTTTTGCGGATGACGCGCGGCATCGACCGCGAGGCGGTGGATGCCGCGCTCGAACGTGTCGGCATGGTCGACTTCCGCAAGCGCCAGATCGGCGAACTCTCCGGCGGGCAGAAGAAGCGCGTGTTCCTGGCCCGCGCGCTAGCGCAGCAGGGTGAACTGATCCTGCTCGACGAGCCCTTCACCGGTGTCGACGTGCGCACCGAAGAAGCGATCATCTCGCTGTTGCAGGGCCTGCGCGACGAAGGCCGGGTGATGTTGGTGTCGACCCACAATCTGGGTTCGGTGCCGCGCTTCTGCGACCGCGCCGTGCTGATCAACCGGACGGTGCTGGCAGCCGGCCCGACGGCCGAAACCTTCACCAAGGCCAATCTCGAAAAGGCCTTCGGCGGCGTGCTGCGCCAGTTCATCCTCGGCGGCTCCGAACTGCATGACGATGCCGACACGCGGCAGGTGACGGTGCTGACCGACGACGAGCGTCCCTTTGTCATTTATGGCGACGGCAACGGCAATGACGATGCCGCTGGCAAAGGCGGGCGACGGAAATGATCTCCACGCTGTTCGAGCCGTTCGGCTACGGCTACATGCTCAACGCGATGTGGGTGTCAGCGCTTGTCGGCGGCGTCTGCGCTTTCCTGTCGGCCTATCTGATGCTCAAGGGCTGGTCGCTGATCGGTGACGCACTCTCGCACTCCATCGTGCCCGGCGTCGCCGGCGCCTACATGCTCGGCCTGCCCTTCGCGCTCGGCGCGTTCCTGTCGGGCGGGCTGGCGGCGGGCGCCATGCTGTTCCTCAACCAGCGCACCAAGCTGAAGGAAGACGCCATCATTGGGCTGATCTTCACCTCCTTCTTCGGGCTCGGCCTGTTCATGATCTCGCTGTCGCCGGCCTCGGTGAACATCCAGACCATCGTGCTCGGCAACATCCTGGCGGTGACACCCACTGATACGCTGCAGCTGGTGCTGATCGGCGGCATTTCGCTGGCGATCCTGCTCGCCAAATGGAAAGACCTGATGGTCGCCTTCTTCGACGAGAACCACGCGCGTTCGATCGGGCTCAATCCTGATCTGCTCAAGGTGCTGTTCTTCATGCTGCTGTCGGCCTCGACGGTGGCAGCGCTGCAGACGGTGGGTGCGTTCCTGGTCATCGCCATGGTGGTGACGCCGGGCGCGACCGCCTACCTGCTCACCGACCGGTTTCCGCGGCTGATCGTGATCAGTGTCCTGATCGGCAGCGCGACCAGCTTCGTCGGCGCCTATGCGAGCTACTTTCTCGACGGGGCGACCGGGGGAATTATCGTGGTGTTGCAGACGCTGATCTTCCTGATGGCGTTCGTCTTTGCGCCGAAGCACGGGATGCTGGCGGCGCGGCGGCGGGCACGGCTGGAGCTGGAGGCAGGGGTATGAGCGCCGCGCAAAATCTTCCTTCTTCGCCTGCGGGAGAAGGTGGCCGACCCCGAGCTTGTCGAGGGGGCGGTCGGATGAGGGGTGTTGGAAGAAGTGCAGCGCTTCCATACGAATCTGTTGCTCAATTGCACTCCGTCCAGCACCCCTCATCCGCCCCTTCGGGGCACCTTCTCCCGCAAGGGGAGAAGGAAGGCGCCTCCGGCGAGGTACGACCATGATCGAAACCCTTACCCTGCCCTTCGCTTTCCCGTTCATGCAGCAGGCCTTTGCCATCTCGCTGCTGGTCGCGGTGCCGATGGCGTTGTTGTCGTGTTTCCTGGTGCTCAAGGGCTGGTCACTGATGGGCGATGCCATCAGCCATGCGGTGCTGCCGGGTGTGGTGCTCGCCTATATCGTCGGCCTGCCGCTGGCGGTCGGTGCCTTTGCCGCCGGCATGACCTGCGCGCTGGCGACCGGCTATCTCAAGCAGAACAGCCGGATCAAGGAAGACACCGTCATGGGCATTGTCTTTTCTGGCATGTTCGGCCTCGGCATCGTGCTTTACACCAAGATCCAGACCGACGTGCATCTCGACCACATCCTGTTCGGCGACATGCTTGGCGTGAGCTGGCGCGACGTGGTGGAGGCCGGCGTGATCGCGCTGGTGGCGACCGGTGCCATCGGCCTCTTCCGCCGCGATCTTCTGCTGCACGCCTTCGACCCGCAGCACGCGCAGGCCATCGGCCTGCCGGTCAGGCTATTGCATTACGGGCTACTCGTGGTGTTGTCGCTGACCATCGTCGGGGCGCTGAAGGCGGTCGGCATCATCATCGCCATCGCCATGCTGATCGCGCCGGGCGCCATCGCCTACCTTGTCACCGACCGCTTCGAGCGCATGCTCCTCGTGTCGGTCCTGGTGGCGGTCTCGTGCTCGTTGTCAGGCGTCTACCTCAGCTTTTTCCTCGACAGCGCGCCTGCGCCGACGATCGTGCTGTTGATGAGCCTGACATTCGTATCGGCGTTCTTCGCCTCCAAGCGACGGACGGAGCTGAAGCAGAGGCAGGTGACGGTGGAATAAGTTCGCCGGGTAGCGCATCTCCCCGTCCTTAAGGGGAGGTGAGATGCGGTCCGCGCGGCGGACGAAAAGCCACTGCTTGGCATTTGGAGCATCGAATGCGGGCAGGCAGATGAGGGGCGGCAACATCACCGGATTGCCCCCTCACGCTTGCCCTCCCCCGCAGGCAGGGAGAGGGGGACGTCGCATCTAGCCTCACCCTCGAACCTGCCGTCGGGGCCAACTACAAAAGGCAAATCCACAAGCGCTTGGTCAAAAAGCCCTATGCTGCGACAGCGGTCCGCCGCCGGTCATACGACCGCCCATCTCCGTCAAAGATATGCAGATCGTCGGGGCTGGCGGAAAGCCGGATCACCGTGCCGCGCTTGATCTCGACATTGCCGGGCAGCTTGGCGGTCAGTGGCTGCTCGGGGCGGCCGATGTCGACATAGACGAGCTGGACCTCGCCGAGCTGCTCGACATAATCGACCATGCCTTCGAACAGGAAATCGTCATTGGTGGCGACGTAGAGATCCTCGGGGCGGACGCCGAAGCTGACGGCCTTGCCTTGGGCGTCTGCGGGGGTGGCGACCGGTACCGGCGTCTTGCGGCCGGCGACATGGGTAACGAGGCTGGTCTCGCCAGCACGCTCGATGGTGGCGGGCAGGATGTTCATGGCCGGCGACCCGATGAACTGGGCGACGAACAGGTTGCCCGGGTGCTTGTAGAGCTCCATCGGCGAGCCGACCTGCTCGATACGGCCGTCCTTGAGCACAACGATGCGGTCGGCCAAGGTCATCGCCTCGACCTGATCGTGGGTGACGTAGATCATCGTCGTCTCGGGCATCGATTCCTTGAGCTTGGCGATCTCGATGCGGGTGGCGACACGGAGTGCCGCGTCGAGGTTGGACAGCGGCTCGTCGAACAGGAAGACCTTTGGGTTGCGGACGATGGCGCGGCCGATGGCGACGCGCTGGCGCTGGCCGCCCGACATCGCCTTGGGCAGGCGGTCGAGATATTTGGTCAGCTGCAGGATATCGGCCGCGGCACGCACCCGCTTGTCGATCTCGGCCTTGCTCTCGCCGGCGATCTTCATGCCGAAGGCCATGTTGTCGTAGACCGTCATGTGCGGATAGAGCGCGTAGGACTGGAACACCATGGCGATACCGCGCTTGGACGGCGGCACATCATTGACCTTCTCGCCGGCGATATGCAGTTCGCCGCCGGTGATCTCCTCGAGCCCGGCGATCGAGCGCAGCAGCGTCGACTTTCCGCAGCCCGAGGGGCCGACGAAGACAATGAATTCGCCCGACTTGATGTCGAGGTCGATGCCATGAAGGATGTTCAGGTTGCCGTAGGACTTCTTAACGTCCCTGAGCGTTAGATCGGCCATGGTTTCCTCCCAGTACCTAATTTGCGGTCAGACGAAGCGCCCGAACCAGGCGCCGTAACCAGCGAGCCGGACTGCGCCGGCATCGGTCTTGCCATCGAGCCCATGCCCCTGAAGGGGCTGCAGGCCACGACCTCCCAGATCGACCGTAGCCGGTGTGCTGCCGAGATTGAAGACGCAAACGATCTCCTCGTTGCCCTCGCGGCGGCTGAAGGCAATGGCATCGCCCTCGGCCTTTAGGAACGAGATATCGCCCTTGGCAAGGGCCGGATGGGCACGGCGGAAGGCAAGAAAGCGCCTGTAATGTTCGAGCAGCGAGGCGGCATCGCCCTCCTGGGTGTCGACGGCTTTCGCCAGATGGTCCGCCGGCACCGGCAGCCACGGCTTGACCTTGGAGAAGCCGCCATTGGCGGCATCCTTGTTCCACACCATCGGTGTGCGGCAGCCATCGCGGCCCTTGAACTCGGGCCAGAAGCGGATGCCATAGGGATCCTGCAGGTCCTCGAAAGCGAGATTGGCCTCGGTCAGGCCGAGCTCCTCGCCCTGGTAGATGCAGACCGAGCCGCGCAGCGACATCAGAAGTGCCGAGACAACCTTGAGATAGGCGGTGCGATCGGCCTCGCCCATGCCCCAGCGCGAGGCGTGACGGACGACGTCGTGGTTGGAGAAGGCCCAGCACGACCAGCCGTCGCTGGCGACCTTGCCGAAGTCCTCGAGCACGGAACGCACCTTGGCGGCGCTGATCTTCTCGGGCGCCAGGAAGTCGAAGGCGTAACACATCTGCACCTTGTCGCCGCCGGCGGTGTAGGACGCCACGACCTCCAGACCACGCTGGGAATCGCCGACTTCGCCGACAGCAGCGGCCGCCGGATATTCGTCGAGCACGGCGCGGAAACGGGCGAGGAATTCGAGATTCTCGGGCCGGCTCTTGTCGTAGATGTGATCCTGGAAATTGTAGGGGTTCACAGCCGGTGCGGTCTGGTCGTTGCGCTCCTCCGGAGGCAGCGCCGGATTGTCCTCGAGGCCGGCCGAGTGGAAGTAGAAATTGATGGTGTCGAGACGGAAGCCGTCGACGCCGCGCTCCAGCCAGAAACGCGTGACGTCGAGCAATGCATCCTGGACGTCACGGTTGTGGAAGTTGAGATCGGGCTGCTCGGCCAGGAAATTGTGCAGGTAGTACTGCATGCGCCTGGTGTCCCACTGCCAGGCCGAGCCGCCGAAGATCGACAACCAGTTGTTAGGCGGGCTGCCGTCGGGCTTGGCGTCTGCCCAGACGTACCAGTCGGCCTTGGCGTTGTCGTGGCTCGACCTGCTTTCCTTGAACCAGGGGTGCAGGTCGGAGGTGTGCGAGATGACGCCGTCGATCATCACCTTGAGGCCGAGGCGATGCGCTTCCGATATCATCGCATCGAAGTCGGCGAGCGTGCCGAACATCGGGTCGATGTCGAGATAGTCCGAGATGTCGTAACCGAAATCCTTCATCGGCGACTTGAAGAAGGGCGAAATCCAGACCGCGTCGGCGCCAAGTTCCGCAATGTGCGGAAGGCGGGAGATGATGCCCTTGAGGTCGCCGATACCGTCTCCGTTGGAGTCCTGGAAGCTGCGGGGGTAGATCTGGTAGATCACCGCCCCTCGCCACCAGTCGCGGTCGACTGCGGTCTCAGGGTTTTCGAACTTGCGCATTGCGGCCTGCATGGAGCTAGCCTCCCTTGACTGAGCCCGCGAGCAGGCCGCGGACGAAATAGCGTTGAAGCGAGAAGAACACGATCAACGGCACAATGATGGTGACGAAGGCCGAGGTGGTGAGAATTTCCCAGTCGCCGCCGCGCGAGCCAAGCAGCGCATTGAGCTTGCCGGTCAGCACCAGTTGGTCGGAGCCTGAGCCGAGGAAAACCATCGCTACCAGCAGGTCGTTCCAGACCCAGAGGAACTGGAAGATTGCGAAGGAGGCGAGCACCGGGAAGGACAGCGGCAAGACGATCTTGACGAAGATCTCGAAGTCGCTGGCACCGTCGATGCGGGCCGACTCCATGATCTCGCGTGGCAGGCCGGCGATGTAGCTGCGCAACAGGTAGATGGCGAAGGGCAAGCCGAAGCCGGTATGCGCCAGCCATATGCCGAGATAGGTCTTGGCCGGCACGCCGAAGAACAGGCCGACGCCATTGTAGAGCTTGAGCAGCGGAATGAGCGACATCTGCAGCGGCACGACGAGCAGGCCGATGATGACGGCGATCAAAAGCGCGCGGCCGGGAAAGCGCATCCAGGCGAGCGCATAGGCGGCATAGGCGGCAATCAGGATCGGGATGATGGTGGCCGGAATGGTGACCGTCAGCGAATTGATGAAGGAACGGCCGATGCCCTCGGAGAACAGCACCGTGCGGTAGTTGTCGAGGGTGAAGCGCGGCGGCATCGAAGCCGAATAATAGATACGCTGGCCGCGGCTGCCCTCGAATGCCGTGGGCGAGGACATCACATAGGAGCCGTCGTCGGAGACCTTGAGGACGACGCCCTCGCCGAGGTCGGCGACGGTCCCCGCTTCGAACTGCGTCGGCTGCTGCGCCTTGGTGCCGAACGCCGTGACCGTACGCGCATCGCCGGCGCCGAACAGGTTGCCCATGATGTGGAACTTGCCGTCCTTCTCGACCTGCTTTTCGGCAGTGTCGGTTCGTCCGGCCTGGGTTTCGGACGAGGTCGACAGCGCCGTCCACCAGCCAGAGACCACCAGCTGGTCCTTGTCGCGCAGGGAGCTGACGAGGATGCCCAGCGTCGGGATGGTCCAGATGGTGACGAAGACGAGCACTGCGATATGGACGCCGAAACGACCGATGAAGGACTTTCCCCTTGAAGCGGCCATGTCAGTGCCCTCCCCCGCCTTCGCGATTGGCCTGGCGGATGTTCCAGATCATGATCGGCACGACGGCCAGCATGATGATGACGGCGATCGCCGCGCCGCGGCCGAAGTCGCCACCGCCACGGAACATCCAGTCGAACATGAGATTGGCCAGAACCTGGCTGTTCCACTGGCCGTTGGTCATGGTCAGGACGATGTCGAAGACCTTGAGCACCAGGATGGTGATGGTGGTCCAGACAACGGCGATCGTGCCCCAGATCTGCGGCACCATGATCTTCCAGAAGATCTGGAACGGATTGGCGCCATCGATGACGGCCGCCTCGATGGTCTCCTCGGGAATGCCGCGCAGGGCCGAGGACAGGATGACCATGGCAAAGCCCGTCTGGATCCAGATCAGGATGATCATCAGGAAGAAGTTGTTCCAGAAGGGCGTCGAGATCCACACCTGCGGATTGCCGCCGAAATATTGCACGGCCGCGTTGAGGATGCCGATCTGGGTCTGGCCGTCGGCGCGGTATTCGTAGACGAATTTCCAGATGACGCTGGCGCCGACGAACGAGATGGCGAGCGGCAGGAAGACCAGGCTCTTGGCGATGTTGCCCCACCAGATCTTGTCAGTCAGCACGGCAATGATCAGGCCGAAGAAGGTGCAGGCGGCGGGCACGACGGCGAGCCACAGCAGGTTGTTGAAGATCGAGTTGCGGAACTCGCGGTCGCCGAAGGCCCAGCTGTAGTTGGCGAGACCGACGAAGTTCTGGCCGGCACGGTCCATGAAGGACAGGCGCAGCGTCTCGATGACAGGATAGACGAGATAGACGGTGACGATCAGCATCGCCGGACCGACGAACAGCCATGGCCGGATAAGGCCCTGGCGGCGCAGGTTGTCGACCGCCGCAGCACCCGAGACGCCGCGCGACGGCAAGGCAAGGTCGAGAAGCTTGTTGGCGCCCCAGTAGTAGACGACGCAGCCGCCGACGCCGACGATGATTGTGAAAATGGCTGAAAGTATCTGTGCCGTCATGGGATTAGTCCCTTTTCAACGGGCTGTTCGAGCAGACTGCCAGTGTCGGAAGGACGCCCCCTCGCCTGCGCTTCGCGGCAACCCGGGGCAACCTCTTCCTAGCGGGAGGGGGTAACCGGGAACGGCGCCGCCGGTACCTTCTCCGCTGGCGGGAGAAGGCGGCCGCAAGGCGGCAAGACGAGGGGGCTAGCCAGACGCTGTTACTTGATCGCGTCCCAGCTCTTCTGGATGTCGCCGGCGACATCGGCCGGAGCCTTGCCACCGACGAGGTCGATCATGCCGGTCCAGAACGCACCAGCGCCGATTTTGCCCGGCATCAGATCGGATCCGTCGAAGCGGAAGGTCGAGGCATTGACGAGAATGTCGCCCTGCTTCTTCAGCGCTTCGTTGGCATAGGCTTCCTTGTTGGCCGTCTTGAGCGGGGTGAGGAAGCCCGACTGGGCCATCCAGACTTCGTGGGCGAGCGGCATCTTCAGGAAGTCGATGAAGGCGCGCGCCGCCTTGGAGTCCTTGGCGATGGTGAACAGCGTGCCACCACCGAGCACCGGATTGCCGAGCTCGGGCTTGGCCGCCATCGGCGGCAGGTAGAAGAAGTCGGCATCCTGGCCGAGCTTGGTGCCTTCAGGGAAGAAGGACGAGATGAACGACGCTTGGCGGTGCAGGTAGCACTTGGGCGGGACCGCAAACAGGCCCTTGGGGCTGTCGCGGAAGTCGGTCGCGGCGACCGCCGCCTTGCCGCCGTCGACATATTTGTCGTTGGTGGCGATCTTGGCGAAGATGTCGAGAGCGTTGACGACGGCCGGATCGTTGAACGGGATCTCGTTCTTGGTCCACTTGTCGTAGGTCTCTGGCGACTGCGTGCGCAGCATGATGTCTTCGACCCAGTCGGTGGCCGGCCAGCCGGTGGCGCCGCCCGACCCCAGGCCGATGCACCACGGCACGCCACCATCGGCGACGATCTTGTCGGTCAGTGCCTGCATGTCCTCCCAGGTCTTGGGAACCTTGTAGCCGGCTTCCTCGAAGTTCTCAGGCACATACCAGACCAGCGACTTCAGGTCGGCCTTGAAGGGGAAGCCGTAGAAGCCGGGTTTGCCGTCCTTGTCCTTGAAGGTGCCGAGATCGACCCAGGACTGGCCGGCGCCGTAGTTCTCCTTGACGAAGCTGGCGGTGCCCTCGTCGAGCGGCGAGAGCAGGCCCTTGGAAGCGAGATCCTGGATCAGGCCGGGCTGCGGCAGGATGGCGATGTTGGGCGGGCTGCCGGCCTGGGTGTCGATGACGATCTGCTGTTCGTAGTTTTCGGACGAGGAGTATTTGACCTCGGCGCCGGTGGCTTCCGAGAAATAGTCGAGCACCGAGCGGGCGAGCTTTTCGTCCTCGCCGCGCCAGGGCCCGAACACGGTCAGCGTCTCGCCCTTGAGGTCGACCTTCTTGAGGTCGTCGAAATTGGACCAGGTGAAGCGCGGGTCTTCGCCCGGCTTGAACTTCAGCTCCGCGGATGCGGGGGCGCTCAGGGCGACGGCCGCAAGCGCCACACCCAGCAACAGGGTCTTCCTCATGATTGTCCTCCCAGTGGATCGAAAACGTTGGTTCCGAACGTTCCGGCGGAACCTCCCTCCGCCGGCCGAGACGCCTTGAACTGTGCCCGATGATCGCGCGGCCTGCAACCGCGTTACGCAACGGCATTTCAAAGCGCTTTGGCTGCACTCATCACGCCACCGAACGACCAACGAGTCAAGAGCCTCGTGTAGCTAATCGATTTAAATTAGTAGCGATGTGCGGCGCAGCACGATTTTTTGGCGCTGCAGCAGCAAATTCTGCTTCAAAGCGGCGTTCGGGACGCCTATCTTGGGGCATGCTGCCGACACTCGCCCGCTTGGGCGGGGCGGCGAATTTAAAGCGCTTTGAGATTCGAGGGCACGGTGAACCTCAAACAGTTGTCGCAGATGCTCGAGCTTTCGCAGACGACGGTAAGCCGTGCGCTGAACGGTTACCCCGAAGTCAGCGAGGAGACGCGGCGGCGGGTGATGGACGCGGCCAAGCGCCATGGCTACCGGCCGAACCCGAGCGCGCGACGGCTGGCGACCGGCAAGGCCGGCATGATCGGCTACGTCATGCCAACCGGTGCCGCCGTTGACATCGACCCGCATTTCGTCGAGTTCCTGTCCGGACTCGGCGACTATGCCCGCGGCCACGAGCTAGACCTGGCGCTGAGCCCTGCGGATGCCCAGGACGAGGAGACGACCTATCGGCGCGTCATCGCCAACAAGCAGGTCGACGCGCTCTACATCTCGGCGCCGCGCGAGGCCGACACCCGCATTGCCCTTGTCCACCAGCTCGGCATTCCCTTCATCGTGCACGGGCGCAGCGAGGGGCTCGACTTCGACTACCCCTTCATCGACATCGACAATGACGGCGCCTTCCACGATGCGACGCGGCTTCTGCTGCAGCTCGGCCACAAGCGCGTCGGGCTGATCAACGGCGACGAGACCCAGACCTTTGCCATCTTCCGCGAGCGCGGCATGCGGCGGGCGCTCGGCGCCAGTGGGCTGGTTCTGGAGCCCAACAACATCCGCTCGGTCGCCATGACCGAGGAGAACGGCTATCGCGCCGCGCGCAGCCTGCTCGAAACGTCGGGCGGGCCGACGGCCATCGTCTGCTCGAGCCTGATCATGGCGTTGGGCGTCGTGCGTGCCGCGCGCGACCTCAATCTGTCGATCCCGCGCGACCTGTCGCTGGTCAGCCATGACGACGTGTTCCCCTGGCTGCGGCCGGAGCATTTTTCGGTGCCGCTGACGACAACACGCTCGTCGATCCGAGCCGCCGGAGCGCGCGTCGCCGAGCGACTGGCGGCACGGATTTCGGGGCTCGAGGACGGGGCACGCGGCGAGGTGTGGCCGGTGGATCTCGTCGTGCGTGGATCGATTGCGGGCGCGCGGTAAGGGGCGCGTGGATCATGCATGGGGGCGGCCGTGAACTGGTCGGCGACGCGCTCCGGCACATTCTTGCATGGACGGGGAGGCAGCTGCAGTGCCCCCGCTGCACTTGAGGTGGCTCTTCACCTCGGTGGGCTTTCCACTTGGCGCAAAACAGAGGACGCCGCTACTCCTTCACCGCTTCAGCCGCTTTCGTGTTGATCAACCCGAAGCCGAAGTCGGCGTCGCGGCCTTTTTCGCCAAGGTCGACGGCCGTGTCGGCGAGAGCCTTTTCCACCCAGTCGGCGCTGCGGTCGGGCGACTTGTGGAGGATGTTGGCGATGGCGCCGCTGACGACGGCAGCGGCGAAGGACGTGCCGGTGACGAGATCGACGCCCCCGCCGACGGGCGCCATGAGGTCGACGCCGGGCGCCGAGACATAGACATAAGGCCCGCGGTTGGCCTGCTTCATCAGCGCGTCTTTCGCATCCGTGGCGGTGACGGCGATGACGCCGTTGTAGGCTGCCGGGTAGCCATAGGGTGCGCCAGGGCCGTTGTTGCCGGCTGCGGCGACAAGGATCAGGCCACGAGCACGGGCGGCGCGGCAGGCCTGGTCGAGCAGCGCGTTCTTGGGCCCGACGAAGCTCATGTTGACGATGCGCACATCCTGCGCTGCTGCCCAGTCGAGCGCATCGAGAATGATGCCCATGTTGGACTTGCCGCCCTCGAAGGCGCGGGCATGGAAGATTTTTGCGCCCGGGGCCATGCCCTTGAACGCGCCCTTGCCGGCGATCAGCCCGGCAACCGAGGTGGCGTGGTCGCGGGCAGTGATCTTGACGCCGGGCATGGCATCGAACTCGCCAGCAATCACGTCCTTGAGAGCCGGATGGGTGTCGTCCAGCGCGGTGTCGATGACGGCTATGCCGACATTCTCGCCGTTGGCCTCAGCCTCGTCGAGGGCGATGCGCTGGAAGGCGAAATTGGGTGCAGCGGCCGCCTGCTGCAGCTCGTAGATGTGGTTGGGCTCGCGCGCCGTGGTGCGGCCATCGCCGGCGAGCTGGGCGAGCACGATCGGAACCGGCCGGCCGTCGGGGATGCCGTAGCGGACAAGGCTTGTGCCGAGCAGCAGCGACTGGCGCTGCGAACGGATATCGAGGCCGAAGCTTTGAGCGACTGCCTGCGCGACTGCGGGCCCGCCATCGACCGTCACCAGCACCTCGTCAGGCACGAAGGCGCCCTCGATAGCACGCGGCGCCACAGCAAGGGCTGTGCCCTGAGGCGATGCCTGGTTCGGCGGCGGCGCCGGCGGAGAGGGCGTCGAGCTGGCGGGATCGGAGGCGGACGCCTGGCCGCCGTCGCCGCGCTGCGGATTGGGCGTGGGCACCGGCACGCTGGACGGAGGTACCGTCGATGGCGGCGACGTGGTCGAGGGCGCAGAAGGTCCACCCGGATTGGCGAAGAGATCGACCAGCATGTCGGGCAGGCCGACGGATGCTCCGGCGCCACTGCCGCCCGCTCCTCCGCCTCCGCCGCCTGGCTTCAGGCAGTCGGCGGCAGTTGCGGCGGTGGCCTTGCTCAGGCAGTCGATTTGCTCGGGCGTGAGGTTTGGGTCGTTGGTCTGGGCGAAGGCGGGGCTGGCGGCGAACAGTGCCGCCACCAGCATCAGCCAGGCCCTGCCCCCAAGCCTCTTCATCCCTGAGGCTTCCGGCCAGCGGTCACCGTGTCGGCGACCGGCGACGCCGCGATGACACCGAGGATGCGATCGTAGTCGGCGACCGTTTCGGCCTTGATGGCGACGCGGAAGACGCCGCTTGCGGTCGGGCCGTCGATGATGCTTGCGCCTTCGTCGCCAAGCAGTGCCGCGATTTCGGACATCCTGGCGTCCGGCTTGAATGTGACCAGCGCGAAGGGCAGTTTTGCTGCGTCCTCGCCGGTGCCGGCGACTTCGAAATTGTTGCCGCCGGCGCCGGGCCGTTCCATGACGCCCTGGACGACGACGAAGGCGAGCAGAGCCGCTGCGGCAGCCCAGGCGACGCCGACCGGCAGGCCCATGAAACCCTGCCAGGCGCGTGCCAGGAAGGATTGAGACCGGCGCTCACGCGCGGGGCCGGCTTCGGCCTCGAGCATCCTGGAGAACCGGCTCAGGGCATCGGCGGGCGGGCGCATCGCCTCGTTGGCGGCCATAGTGCCAGAGAACTCGGCCTCGGCGGCTTCGAGCGCATCCATGGCGGCGGGGTCGCTGGCGAGCCAGTCCTCGACGGCTGCCAGCTCCGCTCCTTCAAGCGTACCGTTGAGGTAGAAGGGCAGCAGCGTCTCGATCTCATCTCGGCGTGTCATCTTTTCGGCAGCGCTCATGGCCAGCCCCTGTCATATCCGGCGGCCTTGAGGGCCTCGCCCAGCTTCTTGCGGGCGTAGAACATCCGCGTCTTGACGGTGGCGACCGGAATGTCGAGCACCTCGCCGATCTCGGTCACCGATTTCCCATGGTAATAGGCAAGGTCGATGACCGTGCGGTGCTCTTCGGCCAGTGCATTGACGAAGCCGCGCAGGGCGGCCCCCTTGTCCTTTTTCATGGTGACGACCTCGGGCGTGTCGGCATCGTCGGGCACGGCCGCCGCATCGTCGTCGTCGAGCCAGTCCTCCTTGCGCTTGCGCACCTGGGACAACGCCTTGAAACGCGCAATGCCGAGCAGCCAGGTCGACACCTCCGACCGGCCCTCGAATTGCGGCGCCTGGCGCCACAACTCCAGAAAGACCTCGTTTGCTACATCATCCGCCACGGCTTCAGATCCCGTCTGGCGCGCCACGAAACGGTAGACCCGTGCGTGGTGACGCGTGAACAGGAGCCGCAAGGCGGCGCGGTCGCCGTTTGCGACCCGGCCGACGAGCTCGCGATCTGACATGGGGTCGGATGCGATGTTCATGGCCGGGGTCACCGCCGGGCTCCTGTCTGCATAGTCGCGTGTCGCCGCAAAAAGGTTCACCCGATTGTTTCGGACAAACAAAGCTAACCGAACTGCCGCTGCCTGACCAGTGGATGGGCGGCAACCCAGGCGGGAGGGTCCGGCGCAATGCCAGGGCTTGCACGCAAAGCAATTTGGTATACAGTATTCCAAATTGAACAGGCCAGTAGCCCTCGGGGAGCATTGAATGACCGTCGCCATGAATCCGGACGAATTCCGCACCGCGCTCGAAAACGCCATCAAGGGCAAGAGCGCCAACAAGTCGCCCTTCAGCGTCGGCTGGGCCAGCGGCAAGCTGAGCCGCGAGCACCTCGCCCGCTGGGCCGAGAACCACTACCACTATGTCGGACCGTTCGCGGACTACCTCGGCTACATCTACGCGCGCATGCCCGAGGGCTACACCGAGGCCAAGGATTTCCTGCTCGCCAACATGTATGAGGAAGAGATCGGCGGCGACCGCCATACCGATCTGCTGATCCGCTTCGGTGAGGCCTGCGGCACGACGGCCGCCAGAATTCGTGACCCCGAGAACATGTCGCCGACGACGCGCGCCCTGCAGAGCTGGTGCTACTCAGTCGCCATGCGCGAAGATCCCATCGTCGCCGTCGCCGGCCTCGTGGTGGGCCTGGAATCCCAGGTGCCGTCTATCTACCGCAAGCAGACGCCCACGCTGCGCGACAAGTACGGCTTCACCGACGAGGAAGTCGAATTCTTCGACCTGCATATCGTCTCCGACGAGATCCACGGCGAACGCGGCTACCAGATCGTTCTGGAGCACGCCCGCAGCGTCGAGATGCAGCAACGCTGCCTCAAGATCTGCGAGGTCGGCGCCCAGATGCGGCTGCTCTACACCACGGCACTCTACAATGACTATGTCGCCTCCGAGCTGCCGCTCGAAGAACTGAACCTCGCCGCCTGACCAGGAGGCAAGCGGCGGGGCATATGTTCGGGCCCCGCCGAAAAGCGCAATAAAGCCATAGGCATGACAGGGACGGAAACGTGAAGCAGGTCCTCAAACTCGAAGTCGAAGAAGCCCGCGTCATGGTGGCGGCGGCGGTGGCCAAGGCGCTGGAGCTGAACGTTCCCGAAACCGTCTGCATCGCCGACGACGGCGGTTATCCGATCGCGCTCGAACGCATGAACGGCGCGCGGGTGACCGGACCACAGATCGCCTGGAACAAGGCCTTCACCGCCGCCGGCCACAAGCGCTCGACCCACCTGTTCACCACCCCGCCGAACGGCCCTGCCCTGCCGGGCAACGAAGCCTTCGGCATCCAGCTCAGCTTCGAGGGCCGTTTCGCCGCCTTTGTCGGCGGCTTTCCCGTCGTCGTCGATGGTGAGGTAATCGGCGGCGTCGGCCTGAGCGGCGGCAATGGCGAACAGGACATCGCCTGCGGGCTGGCGGCGCTGCAGGCGCTGGCCATGCTGCTGGAGCCGAAAGGCCACAAGGTGATGGTGCAGGCCGACATCAAGAAATAGCAGCGGGCTACCCGCCCCAGCCTTCAGTGGAGACATGGATGGGCCATGTTGTGCGCGTCCTCGAGACCGAGGATCAGTTCACCGTCGATTCAGAAGAGTCCGTGCTGATGGCGGCGATCCGCCAGGGCGTGCAATTGCTGCACGACTGTACCGAGGGCGGCTGCGGCACTTGCCGGGTGCGGCTGATGGAAGGCTGCGTGCGCTACGAAGAATATCCGCTGGCGCTGTCGCCCGAAGACGAGGATGAGGGCTTCGCACTAGCCTGCCAGGCGCGGCCCGAGAGCGACCTCGTGATCTCGACCGAACGGCCGATGGAACCGTGCTCGGACCCGGAACGGTATACCGCCGAGGTGGCAGCCGTCGAGGCGATGGGCCGCGACGTGGTGCATCTGACACTTGCGTTGCCCAATGCCGAAGGGCTGGTCTATCGGCCCGGTCAATATCTCAACGTCATGCTTGGCGACGGCAACAAGCGCAGCTTTTCCATGGCCTCAACGCCAAACGGCCGCACCGTCGACCTGCACATCCGTCGGGTGAGCGGCGGCCATTTCACCGACGGGCACCTGAGCACGCTCAAGCCCGGCGACCGGCTGGATGTGGAGCTGCCGCATGGCCTTTTCTGCTGCCGCAAGGAGGACTTCCGGCCACTGTTGATGGTGGCGACCGGCACCGGACTGGCACCGATCAAGAGCATGTTGGAATCGCTGATGGACGATCCCGACTGCCCGCCCGTCAGCCTCTATTGGGGCATGCGGACGGAAGAGGACCTCTATCTGCATGACGAGATCCAGTCGTGGGGCGAGCGGCTGTGCGACTTCCAGTATGTGCCGGTGCTTTCTCGCCCCGGGCCGGACTGGGATGGGCGGCAGGGTTATGTGCAGGAAGTGGCGGCCGAGGACATCGGCGACTTCTCCGAACACGCCATCTACATGTGTGGTTCGCCCAACATGATCGCCAGCGCCAAGAAACTGTTCGTCGAACGCGGTGCCAATCCCGGTTTCATCTATTCCGACGCCTTCAATTTCCAGCACACGCTGGTGCCGGCGGAGTAGGCGCCAAAGGCCGCACATGGACAGCGTCGCCGAGACATCAGGAGGCCGTATCGCGGGAATGAGCCGCGACGGCGTCGGGCGCTTTCTTGGCATTCCCTATGCGGCGGCACCGGTCGGCGAACTCCGCCTGCGCTCGCCGCGACCGCATCCGGGCTGGCGCGGCATTCGCGCCGCCGACCGCATCGGCGCTGCGCCACCGCAACTGCTCAGCGACAGCCAGACATGGCTGAACGAGCCGATCCAACGCATGGACGAGGACTGCCTGACGCTCAACGTCTGGGCACCTGAGAACGCGCGGCGCGCTCCCGTCATGGTGTGGTTCCATGGCGGGGCGACACGCAATGGCCATGGCGGCGCTGCCGCGTGCAACGGCAGCCGGCTGGCGCGCGAGCACGACATCGTGGTGGTGACGGCGAACTACCGGCTCGGGCCGCTGGGCGGGCTGGCGCATCCCGATCTTACCGACCCCGAGACAGGTCTCAACGCCAACTGGGGCATGCAGGACAAGATCGCGGCGCTGCGCTGGGTGCGTGACAACATCGAAGCGTTCGGCGGCGACCCGGCCAGGGTTACCATGGCGGGGCAATCCTCCGGGGCGGCAAACGCCGTGCTGATGGCCCAGAACCCCGCGTGCCGATGCCTGTTTCGTGGTGTGATCGCCCAGAGCCCACCACTGTTTCGCCCGCCGATGTTCGTCGGACTGGAGGAGGCGGCCGAGTACACCGAGGCGGTGGCGGCGGCACTAGGCACCGATGCTGGTGGTCTGCGCGCACTCGACGGCATGGACATCGTCAAGCGCGAGGCAGCGTTGCTGCGCGACGGCGGTTTTGCCGGACGGTTCCCACGGCCGCGCACGGCGCCGACGCTCGATGGCCAGCTGGTACTCGCATGGCCGCATGACGGACAACCGGCCGACGTGCCGCTACTCACCGGCTTCACCCGCGACGAGGCGAAATTCTGGTACGACCTCGCCCTGCCCGACGGCACCAGCCTGTCGCCGCTGGCGCCACCCGCCGATGAGGCGGCACTTGGCGCGGCCATCGCCAGGCTCCTGCCGCTGCATTACGCTTTTGAGGACGCACTCAGCCCTGAGATGGTTGATGAGGCCTATCGCGAGGCGATGCCGGGCACCGACGCCACCGTGCGATGGCTGGCGATCTATGGCGACCTCGTCTTCCGGGCGCCAATCCTGCGGCTGGCGCAGCGGCATGCGGGATGCGGCCAGCCGGCCTTCCTCTACGATCTCGCCTGGCCACTGGCGAAAACCGGCGGCACGCCACATGCGGCCTGCGTGCCCTTCGTCTTCGGCATGCACGGGCATCCGCATCTCTCAGGCAAGATAGGCGCAGGTGCAGAGGCTGACGCTCTTTCCACGGCAATGATGGCGGCGTGGGCCGCCTTCGTGAGCGATGGCACGCCGTCTGCTCATTTGCACGACTGGCGGCCGCTCGACCCCGAGGCCGCTGAAGCAACTGTCATGACATTTGGCGAGCAGCGTCGCGTCTCGCGTTTCGGCGCACTCGAAGGCGGCGCAAGACTCGGGCTGTGGAAGGAGATCGCGGCATGAACGGCCCGGATCATCCCAAAAGCTGCGCAGGATTGAATATTGTAATCAATCCTTGCTCGCCTGTATCATCCTCCCTAAGGAATTGCTTCCGCAGGTTGATTCGCACCGCTACCAGGAAGTGCACATGACCGCCATTTTGGGTGAAATTCACGCGCCACTGACCAAGCTGATCACCAATGCGCTGCGCGAGCGCATCGTCAGCGGCGAGATCGGCGTCGGCGAACGACTGGTCGAAGGCAAGCTTTCGGAAGAGATGGGCGTGTCGCGCATGCCGGTGCGCGAGGCGCTGCGCGAGCTCGCCGCCGAGGGCATCGTCACCATCGAGCCGCGCCGCGGCGCATCCGTCACCGTTTTCACTGAAGAGCAGAAGCACGAACTGGTGGAAGTGCGCGCGACGCTCGAGGCGCTGAACGCCAAGCTTGCGGCCAAGCGCCATGACCCCGAGCAGATTGCCGCCCTGCAGAAGATCCTCGACGACGGCGCAAAGCTCGCCGACACCGATGATCCCGTTCTTCTGTCGCGCCAGAACACCGAATTCCACGAGGCGCTGGCGACTGTTGCCGCCAATTCGGTGCTGCAGGACATGGTGCGCTCGCTGCGCGACCGCACGGTGATGCTGTTTGCGCCTGTCAGCAAGCGCCGCGGCCGCCAGAACTGGGAAGAGCATGCCGGCATCCTGCGCGCTGTGATCGCCGGGGACAGCGAACTCGCGGCCTTGCTCGCCGCACGGCATGTCTACAATGCCGCGGAAATTCCGCAGGATTAGGCGGCAGCGACCATCGGTTTTGCCAACGGCAAATGAAGTCGGCGCCATAAGCACCTGCGCCGTCCCATAGATGGCATGGGCCATCCCTTTGCACTGTCAAGTCGTTCCAAATTGACGACTTGACGTAAACGCCTTCTTATCCGTATTTCTTGATGCCTTCGGCATGTAGTCGCAAGAATTCACCTTTCTTGTATTTGGTGTATCCATGCGCAATGTCCACCTTTTCCTGACAGCAGGTCTTGGGTGCCTTATCTTGGCGGGCATGACGATGATTTCGCCTGCCACAATCGTCTTCGACTTCATGGATCCCGAGAGGAGCGAGTGCTCCAGCCTGCTGAAAGGCTACAGCGACAGCCGCAAATGGCCGCAACCGGGCACGGCCGAATATGCTCGCTACATGCAATGCTACATGATCATATGCGAGCCAAGTCCACGGTGGTGGTAGACACCGAAGCACTTGTCTGGACGACATCGCCAGTTCGATCCTTTAATATCAAGTTTTCCTGAAATACCTTTGCGATTGCAGGCAGCATTCAGTTCTGATCATTTCGAGAAAAATATTCAGAACATTTGGAATGTGTAAGAATGATTCGTTTGGCTGCGCTCCTCGGCATCTCCGTAATTCTCGCTGGTTGCACCACCATGTCTCAAGGCGAATACAAGACCGCCCAGACGACTCTGGCCGGCAGCCCTGCCCTCAAGCGCGAAACGATGAACAGCTGCATCAAGGACGAGAATGCCCGCTCGGCCAAGGACAAGGCCGAGATGGCCGCGGTGTTCAACATCGATCCGAAGAACTATGCGGCCACCTTCTGCAAGCGCCTGATCAACGGCATGGCCAGCAACCGCATCACCTACCAGGACTACGTCAATCTCGATTCCCGCACGGCGGACAACAGCAAGCTGATCCGGGTTTTGCAGGGTCGCTGACCGCTATCGCCGGCGGGGCCGCCTTGAGCCCGCCGCAATCGGACCTATAGCTCCGCACCATCATGACCTGTTCTTTTGAGTCCCGCTAAAGCCCCGCTTCACGCATTGCGTGGACCGGGGCCGTGTTCAGCCAAATCGGTGAGCCCACAGCTTGCCATAATGGATGACGCCCGGTGCCTGGTCGCCGGGATTGCGGACACTCAACATCATGAACATCTCGAAGAAGGAGCGCAAAGCGCTCGAAGTGCTGTCGTTCGGCGGCACGATCATCCTTGAAAAGGACGCCAGGAACCGACCTCTGGAAGCATCGTTCGTCACCCGCGAGGGCTGGTCCCTCGAGGGCGCCGGCCTCGCCGAGTTCAAGGTGCTGAAAGCCAAGCGGCTGGTCGTGTCCCGAAATGGCGGCAACTACACGATCTCCAGGGACGGAGTGGTCAGCCTGCAGCAGGCTCGACAGGCCGCGAAGAAAGGGTAGAGGCAGACGATCGGCGCAGGCGCAATTTCAGAGGCGATGGCGCAGATTGTCGTCGTCCCAGCATGACTGCTGGACAACGGCTTGACCTGGGTCAAGGTCGGCCTCCATGCGCGGGCATAAATGGCCGAGAGCTTCACGCAGCCATGGATACCCCGATGTCAGTCCTGTCGTTTGTCGCCGCATCCCTGGCCATCCTGCTGACGCCGGGGCCGACCAACACCATCCTGGCCGCATCGGGCGCGGCGATGGGATTGCGCAAGGCGCTCCACCTGCCTCTGGCCGAGGCGCTGGGCTATGCACTTGCCGTCAGCCTGTTCCTGGTGCTCCAGGAGCAGTTTCACGGCACGCCAGTGGCGCTCGCCGTCATGAGGGCCATCGCGTCGGCCTGGCTGCTGGTTTCGGCGGCCAGGCTGTGGCGGCAGCCGGTCGTGCCCGACATCAAGGCGAGGCAGGGTGCATTCTGGCGCGTGATCGTGACGACTATGCTGAACCCCAAGGCGATGCTGGTCGGCACCATCGTCATCCCGGGTCTGATGGCAGACAGTCAGCCGGCCGGCGTGGCCTGCTTCGTGCTGCTTTCCTCGCTGGCCGGCATCGGCTGGACGGCACTGGGCGCGGCACTTCCGGCGGCGCTCCGCCGGCACTCCTACCGGGCGGCGGCCCTGATCGTCGGCGGCTTCTCGGTGGCCGCTGCCATCAGCGCGGCCCACGCCTGACGTCCACGGCTAGCCGCCGACGATCCGCCGATAAGCCAATCCGGCCAACGCGATGTCCTGCAAGCCGACACCGACGGACTTGTAGATGGTGATCTCGTCCGCGCTGGTGCGGCCGCGTGCTTTGCCGGCAAGGATCTCGCCGAGTTCGACGATCTTGTCCGGCGTGAGCGCCGCGGAATCTGCCAGCACGAGATCGCCGGCCTCGCGCAGGCTCTGTTCGCGCCATTCGACGGCGACAAGCGAAGCACGGGCCATTGCCCGGTCGTCGAGCTCGCGCGTGTTGGGCAGGCTCGAACCGACGGCGGCGATGAAAGACCCGGGCTTGAGCAGGTCACCGGAAAACAGCGCTGATGGCGAGCGCGAGGCGGTGATCAGAATGTCGACCTCTGACGCCGCCTGTTCTGCTGTGGCCAGTCGCGTAGGGACGCCGCAGGCAGCTTCCAGCCCGGCCGCCAGGGCAGGATCGGACGAGCGGCTGACCAACAGCACACGCTTGAGCGGGAAGACTTCGGCCATCTGGATGGCATGTGCCCGGCCGAGCGGACCGGAGCCAAAGACCGCGAGCGTCGCAGCTTCCGGACGGGCAAGTTGCTGTGCTGCGATGACAGAGCAGCCGGCGGTGCGCAGCCTTGTGATGGCGCCGGCATCGAAGGTGGCGAGCGCGCGGCCGTCGACCGAGGAAAACAGCAGGATGATGAAGGAGAATTGGCCCTTGATGGTGGTGTAGACCTTGGCGCCAACCACGTCCTGACCGGGGATGACCGCGCCCAGGGTCGACAACTTGATGCCAGCGGCCTCGCTGCGGATGCGTGGCTGCATCGCCGCTTCCTCACGCCCGAAACGTTGGAAGGCATCGGCCAGCGCCGCGCGTGCATCGGCGGCGGAGACGGCTGCCTCGACCAGTTCATCCGTGATGTGAGGCAGGCTCATTGGACAACCGTCCTCGCGAGAATGCCAAGCGCACCGAGCCCGGACATGGTGAGCAGAAGCAAACGAACACCACGCGGCGAAAAATAGCGATGGAACCGGCCGGAGACGAAGAAGCCACCGAGCATCAGCGGGAACAACAGGATGCCGAGCCAGAGCTGCGGCAGTGTGAAACGGTCGACGTAAGCGAGCATCAGCAGCGACAGGATGGCGCCGGCGAAGAAGACACAGCTGATGGTCGCCCGCATCTGACGCGGCGGCACATATTGCATGACAATGGCGAAGGGCGGCGCGCCCGACGAGGTTATGGTGCCCATCAGCCCCGAGGCGAGGCCGGCGATCGCCATGTTGGGGTGAGATGCCCTGACCTTCCAGCCGGCGAAGCTGAGGCCGACGCCCGCGAGGATCAACAGAGCAAAGACGATCGAGAATGCATTGGTGGGCAAGGCCGCGAGCGTCGCGCCCGCAAGCAGCGTGCCGCCGGCACGCCCGACCATCAGCGTGGTGACGCTCGGCCAGTCGACGGCATCGAAATCGCGGAGCAGGCCAAGCAGCGCCAGGCCGGCACCGAGCACCAGCAGCGGCCCGGGCGCCATTTCGGGAAAGAACAGCACTGCAAGCGGCGCCGAAACCATGGCAAAGCCAAGACCGCCTATGCCCTGCAGCAAGGCGGCGACGAAGACCATGGCGCCCATGCCGAACAGATGGCCCGGCACGAAGTCGCCGGGCATCAGCTCAGTCAGGCGCTGGAGCATGTCAGGCCCCAAGATAGACGCTCTTGATGCGACTGTAGAAGTCCATGACGTTGGCGCCGCCCTGCTCCTTGGCCGCCTGGTTGCTCGAATGTTTGAGGCCGCCGAACGGCGCGTTGAGCGAGACGCCAGTCGTTGGGCTGTTGACCTTGACGATGCCGTGCTGGGTCTCGCGGGCGAAACGCAGCACCGACGGCAGATCGCCGGTCACCAGCGAGACGGCGAGGCCGTATTCGGTATCGTCGGCCAGCCTGATCGCCTCGTCTAGGCTGTCGATGGGACGGATGGCGACGACCGGTCCAAAAATCTCCTCACGCCAAAGGCGACTGGTCTCCGGAAGATCGGAGACGACGGCGGGGCGAACGAAATAGCCATGCGCAAGGCTCTGGTCGGCCTCGCGCAAAGCATCGCCACCGACGACGCGGCCGCCCTCCTCGCGGGCGATGCCGACATAGGCCAAGACCTTGTCGTATTGCGCCCGGGTGGCAAGCGGGCCCATCTGCACGCCGTCTGCCGTGCCCGGCCCGACCTTGATGGCGGCAACAGACTTTTCGAGCCGCGCCACCAGTTCGGCATAGAGCGGGCGAGCGACGAGCACACGGCTGGTGCCGGTGCAGGCCTGTCCGGTGAGGCCGAAGGCGCCGCGCTCGATGGTGGCGACGGCCTTGTCGATGCTGGCGTCTGAAAGCACGACGGTCGCGTTCTTGCCACCCATCTCGAGCTGGACGCGGGTGTCGGTGGAGAGCGACGCTGCGATCTGCTTGCCGACCGCATAGGAGCCGGTAAAGGTCAGCGCATCGACGCCTGCGCTCGCGGTGATCGCCTGGCCGACCTTGGCGCCCTTGCCCTGGACGAGCGCCACAAGCTTGGGCGGCAGGCCGGCCTCAAGAAGCACCTCGACGAGGCGCTGGCCCATCAGGGGCGTGACCTCGGACGGCTTGAAGACGACGCCGTTGCCGGCGGCAAGGGCCGGGCCAAGCTTGCGGGCGGCCATCGACAGCGGGAAGTTCCACGGGGTGATGACGGCGACCATGCCGACCGGCTGGCGCAGAGACAGCACCAGCTGGGCGCTTTCGCTCGGATAGGTCTCGCCATTGAGGCGCAGCGCCTCGCCGGCATAGAGGCGGAAGTTGGCAGCGATGCGCCTTGCCTCGTTGCGCGCCTCGTTAAGCGTCTTGCCTTCCTCGCGGGTCAGCTCTGCGGCGATCTCGTCGGCACGACGGGCCATGATGTCGGCGGCACGGAACAGCACGTCGGCGCGAACCTCCGGCGACTGCGCCGCCCAAGCCGGCCAGGCCGTTGAGACGCTGGCAACGGCGGCGGAAACATCGACGGTATCCGAATCCGGGAACAGGCCGATGAGGTCGCGCTCGTCGGCCGGATTGCGGTCCTCGAAAGTGGCGCCGCCGAAAGCGGGCTGCCACTCGCCGGCGATGTAGTTCAGGTGTCGCTCAGTCATTGGTCGTTTGCTTTCGGAAGTCGTTCTGCGTTCGAAGGCGCGTCAGCGTCCTTTTGGCACCCAGGAGACGGCGACGTCGCCGAGCACGAAGGTCTGGCAGGCCATGCGGAAGCCGGCGGCGAGATCGTCTGCCGTCAGGTGGTTGCGTTCCTTGGGCTTGACGGCATCGGTGTTCTCGATGCCGGTCTCGATCCGGCACTTGCAGGTGCCGCACAGCCCGCCGCCGCATTTGAAGGGGATGCCCCCCTTCTCGCGCAGCGACACGCGCAGCAGATTGCTGTTTTCGGGCGCGGACACCTGCTTGTTGTCGTTGGTGATGAAGGTGATGTTGATCATCGGCGCGTTCGATGCTGTTGGCCGGTCAGACCAGCTTGAGCTGGATGTCCATGCTGCCGTAGGTGGTCAGCGTCTTGAGCTCGTGGCGGGCTTCCTCGACGGACGAGAATTTCTCGAACAGCTTGCAGGGCACGTTGTTCTCGATCTGCGGCGGCTCGTCCTCGACGATGCGGATGCGCGTCTGGTCCTGATCGGTCAGCTTGGCGATGGTGAAGCTGGCGCGCTTGCGGCCGTAGAAGATGTAGTCGTAGGTCTCGACCGGCTGTACGCCGGGGCTCATCTCGGTCCGGAATTCGCCCGGCTTGGTCGTCAGAACCACATACATTGTCCACCTCGTGCTGATTGCTGATCACGCCGACGCCACCGAAGCATTGCCGGCAAAATTGTTCGGGAAGTGCCGCGCCTTCCGGCTCGGCTGGCTCTGCTTTGCGCAATTCCGGACGGAAACCGCTGCCCACTTTTCCTGGAATTGCGCTAGGCCTGCTCCGTCACCTTCTCCTGGCGGAGCTCGATGTCGTTCTTGATCCACAGCTGGCAGACGAGCCGAAAACCCTCGTCGAGCTTGTCGCCGAGCTGTTTCTTCTCCTTCCAGTTGGGCGGCGGCAGGTGCTCGGCGCCGGCCAGGATGCGGCTGGCGCAGGTGCCGCATTTTCCCATGCCGCATTTGTAGGCGAGGTGCGGATAGGGAAACTGCTTGATGCCGGCGCGGACGACGAGGTTGGTGTCGTCCTTGACCTCACCTGTGAAGGCTTCACCGTTTTTGTGGATCACGACTGTCGGCATGTGCGAGCCTCAAACCCCGCCGATACCGGCAAGCTCCGGCTCCATGGGTGCGACGCGGCCGAGCTTCACATCCTCGGCGACATAGTCGTTGTAGAGTGCGGTGGTGTAGAGCAGGCGCATCTGGGCGCCGACCTCGCAGATCTTCAGGCAACGTTCCTGCATCTCGACCGTGCGGGCATGCTCCAGCACGATCTGGTAGCCGCGTTCGCCGTGGATTTCGTCGGAGACGATGTGCAGGTCGAAGAACTCGACTTCCTCGTCGGTAAAGCCGTAGCTGTCGCGCAACGTCGGCGTCTGCTTGCGGTAGATCGACGGCACCTGGGATTCGAGGCCGACGACAAGCCCGGCAACGGCGACGATCGGGTCCTCGCGCATCGCCACCGCGTAACACCAGCTCTGCAGGCCGCGCGTCGTCGGCGACATGTTTTCCGGGTCGGTCATGCGCTCACGAGATGTGCCGCAAGCCTCGCCGAAACGTATCAGCAGATCGGTGTGGCGGTCGCCGCCGATCTCTTCCTCATACATGTTGGCGAGCAGGAAATCCTTGGCCTCGACATACTGCTCGGGCATGCGGGAATAGATGTAACCGAGGTAATCCGCGAACGGCCCCACATAGTGGTAGTGGTTCTCGGCCCAGCGCGAGAGATGGTCGCGGCTCAGCTTGCCGCTGGCCCAGGCCATCGAGAACGGCGATTTGTTGGCGCTCTTGCCCTTGATGGCGTTTTCCAGCGCAGTGCGAAATTCATCCGGGTTCATCGGCACAGTCATCGGGTTCCCCTGTCGGCTGAATGGCTTTTTCAAATCTGATTTGGAATACTGTATACCAAATTGACATTGACGCAAGCCGCATTCTACAGTCGCTTCGTCCGCATGTTTCAAGCATGCGCATACAGTATGTCGTAGCTCGAATGACCGGAGCGAGGAAAGGAATGGCTGAGATGAACGATCCGGCGAACGGCGTACGTGGCCAGAACGCGATGGTGGCGACAGGCCATCCGCTGGCGGCGCGCACGGCAATCGACATGCTGGCGGCCGGCGGCTCGGCGGTCGATGCGGCGATCGCGGCCGACGCCATCCTCGGGGTGGTCGAGCCGATGGCAACAGGCATCGGCGGCGACCTCTTGGCCATGCTGGTCGAGCCCGATGGCCGTGGCACAAGCTACAACGGCACCGGCCGGGCGCCGGCGGCGCTGACCGCCGATATCTTGGAGCGGCTGCCCAACCGGCGCATCCCCGAACGACACGCCCTGTCAGTGACCGTACCAGGTGCCGTGCGCGGCTGGTTCGACCTGCATATGCGCCACGGCCGGTTGCCGATGGCGCAGCTGCTGGCGCCTGCCGTCGCGCTTGCCGCCGGCGGCTTCGAGGTGCTGCCCATTGCGGCGCGCGAATGGGCGCTGTTCGAACCGATCATCAAGGGCGATGCGGCCGCGGCCGCCATGTACCGTTCAGGCAACGCGCCGCGCGCGGGCGAACGCTTCGCCAATCCCGAACTGGCGAAAGTCCTGCAGGCTATCGCAGCCGACGGACCCGATACCTTCTATCTCGGCGACGCGGCGCAGCGCGCAGCTGCCGCCAATCAGGCATGCGGCGGCGTGCTGTCCGCAGGAGACTTCGCCGCCCATCGCGGCGATTTCGGCGAGCCGCTGCGTCGGAGCTTTCGTGGGCTGACCATGCTTGAATGCCCGCCCAACACCCATGGCGTGGCAGTGCTTGACGCGCTGGAGGAACTGGACGCCCTGCCGCTGGAACGTGACGACCCCGGCACCACGCTTGCCATGGTGCAGGCGGTGGGCCGGGCGCTGGCGCATGCCAAGGAGACGGTGGCCGATCCAGCCGGGAATACAGTGTGCACCGTGGTCGTCGACAGCGACGGCCTGGCGGTGACGCTGATGAGCAGCATCTTCAAACGCTTCGGCTCAGGCATCGGCGTGCCGGGTCATGGCTTCGTGCTTCAGAACCGTGGCTTTGGCTTTTCGGAACCGGGACATATCAACGGGCCGGGACCGTCGAAGCGCGCCTATCATACGGTCGTGCCAGCGGCAGCGCTGAAGGGCGGCCGTTTCCACTGCGGCTTCGGCGTGGTGGGAGGAGCAATGCAGCCGCAGGGCCATGTGCAGATGATGGTGCGGCTGGCGGCCTGGAACGAGAAGCTCCAGGCGGCAATCGATGCGCCGCGCTGGCGGCTGGAAGGCGCGAAGCAACTGGCGATCGAGCCGGGCACGCCCGACAGGATCGCACGCGCCCTGCGCGACGCCGGCTACACCGACCCCGAAGGTGCTGGCGAGCTTGGTGGACGCAGCGATTTCGGCGGCGCGCAGTTCGTGCTGCGCGACGCGGACGGCAGCTTGCTCGGCGGTTCGGACAAACGCAAAGACGGGCTGGCTCTGGGCGCGTGAGCCGTCAGCCTCTAGACATATTTCTCAACAGAGCGGGGACAGGGATTTGGCCAGGACATTCGATCGCATCGTGCTCATCACCGGGGCAGCCAGCGGTATCGGCGCCGAGACGGCGCGGCGGCTTTCGGCGCCGGGCGTCGGCCTGGTGCTGCACACGCGCAAGAACGCCGAAGGTCTGGGCGAAGTGGCCGAGATCTGCGGGCGGAAAGGTGCCGTGGTGGACATGGTCGTCGGCGATCTGGCCGACCCCGAGGTGCCGGCCAGGATGGTGGCGGCGGCACGCGAGCGCTTCGGCCGCGTCGACCAGATCGTCAGCAACGCCGCCCAGGCGGCGCGCTCGACGCTGGGCGAAGTGCAGCCTCAGGATCTGGAGCAGGCCTTCGCCACGATGCCAACGGCGCTGCTCAGGCTGGTCAATGCGGCCATGGCCGATCTCGAGGCCTCCGAATTGGGCCGCGTCGTGGTGGTGAGTTCCTTCGTCGCCCATATCTTCGGCACCGCCGACATCCACTTCCCGGCGACCTCGGCCGGCAAGGGTGCGCTGGAGGCCCTGGCGAAATCGATGGCGGTCCAGCTCGCGCCCAAGGGCGTGACGGTGAACTGCGTGGTGCCCGGCTTCACCCGCAAGGACCCAAAGGGGCATTTCGCGGCCACCAGTTCGGCGCTGGAAAAGGCCATCGCGGTGACACCGACGGGCCGGCTGACCGAACCGGCCGATGTGGCCGCGGCGATCCAGTTCCTGTTGTCGCGGGAGGCGAGCCAGATCACCGGCCAGGCACTGCATGTCGACGGCGGGCTGACGTTGCCGTGAGCCGGTTTGCCATGGGTTGCCTAGCCGCCAAAGCGGGCCGGCGAAAAAGCCTCGACCGGCAGCGGCGGCTTCTGGCTGGCGACCAGGCTGGCAACGATAGCCCCTGTGGCCGGACCGTTTGCGAAGCCGATATGGCCGTGGCCGAAGGCGAAGACCAGGTGTGGATGGCGCGCGGCGCGACCTATAACCGGCAGCCCGTCAGGCGTCGACGGGCGGCTGCCCAGCCACGGCGTGTCCTCGACCGGCTGCGTGAAGGCCAGCGTCCTGCGCGCATCGGGCTCGACAGCCTCTATCTGGACGTGGTCAGGCGGATCGTCGGGCCGCGCCAGCTCGACGCCGCTGAGCAGCCTGACCTTGCCGTTCATCGGCGACAGTACATAACCGCCGGCAGCGTCATAGACCGGACGGCGCAGCTCGACACCGTCGGGCAACTCAAAATGGCGGTGGTAGCCGCGTTCGGCCGCCAGCGGGAAACGATAGCCGAGGGTTGCGGCAAGCGTTGCCGAACGTGCTCCGGCTGCCAGCACAACATGACGTCCCTCGATGCGGCGGTTGCCTGCCCGAACGGCCATTCCCCCCTCGGCCTCGATGATTGCATCGGCCGCTCCGGCGACGAAGGCGGCGCCCCGCGCCTCGGCGGCAGCGCGATACAGTTCGACCAGTTCGCCCGGGCTCTCGACCGAGCCGGTGTCGGGAAAAAAGATGCCGTGGGTGAAGCGGTGGGCAAGATGCGGTTCGAGCTGGCGGATCTCGTCCTCGTCGAGGCAGTGGAAGCTGACGCGCTGCTGGGCAAGCACCTCACGTTCGAGCCTGCTGCCGGCGAGCTCCTCGGCGTTGCGGTAGAGCCTCAACCAGCCATTGCGCTTGATGAGATGGCGGCCGCCGACCAGTTCGGCCATCGCGACATGACGGTCGAAGGCTTGCGCCACCATCGGGTCGAGAGCGGCGGCCGCGCGGCGCCAGGCGCCTTCCTCCGCAGCAACCAGGAAACGCGTCAGCCAGGGCAACAGATGTGGCAGCGAGCGCAAGCGGGCGCGGACGGCAATGTCGCGTCCAAGCGCATAACGCGGCAAACGGGAGCGGATGCCGGGCGCAGCCATCGGGAAGATCGAGCCACGGCTGAGCACCCCAGCATTGCCGTAGGACGCTCGGTCGGTGACCACGCCTGGATCGACTATGGCTGCCGAGAGACCGTGCGACTGGACTTCCAGAGCTACCGAAAGGCCGACAATGCCACCGCCAACCACCACGACGTCAAAGCGCTTTTCCAACAAATCCAATCTCTCTCCCTACATCCTCTAAATGCAGAATGCACATCAGATGTATACTGATCAATTCCAAATTTGCCTCGATGTGGAGGAACCATGCGTGAAGTGACCACGCCTCCCACGCCGACGCCGGCGGGCCCGGCGATCTCGTTGCCTCAGGAAGCATCTGCTGCCGAGGTCGCCGACTTCGCCCGCGGCACAGCCATCCTCGACCGGCTGGCCAGGCGCGTGGCCGAGCTGCTCGCCGAGCACGACAAGGGTGTCGGACGATGACGCCGTTCGAGCGCATGCCGATCGCACAGATCGCTTCAGGGGTGGCGCAGCGGGAGATTTCCGCGGTGGAGGTAACAGCCCATTTCCTCGACCGCATCGCGCGTTTCGACGGCGCGTTGTCAGGCTACGTCCATGTCGCGACTGATGCGGCGCTGACGGAGGCAAGGGCGCTCGACGCGCGGATCGCGGCCGGCGAGAAGGTCGGCCCGTTGGCCGGTGTGCCGGTCTCGGTCAAGGATATTGTCGATGTCGCCGGCATGCCCAACACCGGCGCTTCGCATTCGCGGCTCAGCAGGAAGCCAAAGGCCGACGCGCCAGTCGTGAGCCGCCTCCGAGCGTCAGGCGCCATCGTCATCGGCAAGGCCAATTGCCATGAGCTCGCCTTCGGAGGACCGTCTTTTGACCTGCCGTTTCCGCCGGCGCGCAACCCCTGGAATACCGAGATGTTTCCCGGAGGATCGTCGAGCGGCTCGGGCGTGACCGTCGCCGGCGGGCTGTGCAAGGGCTCGGTTGCAACCGACACGGCCGGCTCGATCCGCCTGCCCTCGACCATGTGCGGCATGGTCGGCCTGAAGCCGGGCTTCGGCGTCGTGCCGGTCGACGGCGTCGACACGCTTGCCCGCTCGATGGACCATTGCGGCCCAATCGCGGCACGGGTCGAGGACTGCCGCATCCTGCATGCCGTGATGTCGGGCACAAAATGGACGCGGCCGCCCTATGCCGACGAGCCGGGCTTCGCCGGCATGCGGCTCGGCATATCGCCAGACGGCTGGGGGCTTAGCGACAAGCTGAGGCCCGAGATGGCGGCGGCAATGGCCAAGACGCTTGAGCTTTTCGCCAGCCATGGCGGCGAGATCGTCGAAGTCGACCTGCCGCCGCTGGAGACCTTCCACGCGCCCGGCGCCATCGTGATGATGGCCGAGATCGCCACCCAATACGGCACCGAGGTGCGCAGCAATTTTTCCGCCTTCGGCGAAATGTTCCGCGGCCGCTCGCTGGCGGGTGAATGCCTTGCCGCAACCGACCTCGTGGCAGCCGAACGGCTGCGCGGCATCCTTAGGCACAAGCTCGATACGCAGCTGGCGCGGGTCGATGCCCTGCTGATGCCGGGGGCGCTCGCCTCGGCCGGACCGCTCAGGACAGTCGACAAGTTCTACTTTCTTGAGGAGCCAATCCCCAACATCCTGGCCAACCTGACCGGACACCCGGCACTTGCCTTTCCTTTCGGCAAGGCGGCAAGCGGTATGCCGGCAGGCGTGCAGATTCTGGGCGCAAGCGGGTCCGAGAACCGGCTGTTCGACATGGCTGCGGTGTTCGAGCGGTTGAACCCGGATGCCGTGCACCTGCCGCCGCGCTATTTCAGCCAGGCGTGACACCCGCGCCTAAAGAGGCGGGGAACAGCGCATTTCGAGCTGACCGGCGGCGACAAGCAGCGCATAGTCGCCGAGCAGGTAACCGACAAATTGGACGCCAAGCGGAATCTTGGTCAGTCAATATCCCAACTCGACCGGCGAAGCCCGATGCCAGGCATGATCCAAATGCCTGGTAGCCCTCGGTTCGCGAATTGCGATAGCAGCTGACGAAAGTCCGGAAGATTTATTGCCAGAATGAGGCGCGTCATCACCAATGACGTCAGCAACACGCATCCGAGAATAAAGTCGTCCCGGTAGACACGATAATACGAAACTGTGTCTGGTTGCATCGAAAACTCTTGATGCCAGGGTCGGTCCCGCGCTCTATTGGCACTCGGTCTTCCCCCTGGAAACAGCCATAACAGCGTCCCGTCTGGCCATTTCGTGGCCATTTTTGGTATACTATATGCAAGAAATGACCAGAAAGCTGGCTATCGCGATCTGCGCAGCTGCTATTCATGAACGAAATTTCAGCAATCGCGTTCTAAATTTTGAGCAATTTCAACTATTTGATTGATGTTTCAGGGCACCTTCAGTTGACCGCATCATGCCAGGCCAAAAGTTGATCAACATTCGCTTGACAGTCGATTGCATACAATCCACTCTTCTTGCCGAGGGATGTGGCGACCCGCGATATCAGCGCAGCTCAAGACTGCGCACTTCGCTCGCTTTTATTGTCATAGCTAATGGGTGGACCGATGAACTTATTGACGAGACTGGCAAGCAGTGCCGCCTTGGCGGCCATCATGGCGCTTTCGCCGCTGACGGCGGAGGCAGCAGACATCACCATCGCAATTGGCTCCGAGCCGTCGACACTCGATCCGCAGGTGCGCGACGACGGCGGCGAGCGCGCGATCAATGACAACGTCTATGAAACGCTGATGGCGCGCACGCCCGAGGGCGAGCTGGTCGCGGGCCTCGCGGCTGCGGCCCCGACGCAGGTCGACGCCAAGACCTGGGAGTTCAAGCTCCGGCCCGACGTCAAGTTCCACAATGGCGAGGCGTTCAATGCGGACGCCGTGGTCAACAGCGTCAAGCGCGTCATCGACCCGGCGCTGAAGTCCGAGCAGATGGCCTATTTCGGCACCATCACCGGCGCCGAGAAGGTCGACGACCTGACCGTGCGCATCCTGACTTCAGGTCCCGACCCGATCCTGCCGTCGCGCATGTACTGGATGAAGATGATCCCGGCCGCCTATTCGGGCGATGCCAAGTTTGCCGAGGCGCCTTCGGGCACCGGTCCCTACAAGTTCACCAGCTGGAACCGCGGCCAGGATATCGTACTGGAGAAGAACGCCGACTATTGGGGCGGTGCACCTGCGATCGACAAGGTGACCTACCGGTTCGTCGGCGAGTCCGGCACCCGCCTGTCGGGCTTGATGGCCGGCGAGCTCGACGTCATCACCAACCTGTTGCCGGAATTCGCCGAGCAGGCGCCGAAATTCGCGGCCGTCAGCGGCCTCGAAACGACGCTCATGATCGTGTCGACCGACAACGAGGTGACAAAGGACCCGCGCGTCCGCGAGGCCATGAACATTTCGGTCGACCGCAAGGCGCTAGCCGAGAGCCTGTTTGGCGGCTACGCCACGCCGGCCAAGGGACAGGTCGTCAACCCCAAGGCCTTCGGCTACAACAAGGCGCTGCCTGACTACGTGTTCGACGTCGACAAGGCGAAGGCCCTGATCAAGGAAGCGGGCGCCGAGGGCAAGACCGTCAAGCTCGTCGGCGAAGCCGGCCGCTGGCTCAAGGACCGCGAACTGATCGAGGCCGTCGGCGCCTATTGGAAGGATGCAGGCCTCAACGTCGACATCAAGATCGAGGACTTCGGCGAGTACCTCAACCAGCTGTTCGACAAGAACAAGCGGCCGGATGCGGTCTTCCTGTCGAACTCCAACGAACTGCTCGACGTCGACCGTGAAATGACATCGGTGCTACAGAGCAAGGCGAGTTCCGCGTCCAACAGCGACCAGGAAATGTCGGACCAGATCAACGCCGCCAGGATCGAGACCGACGTCGAGAAGCGCCAGGCCATGTACGACGCCATCACCAAGAAGTCGTACGATCTGTCGTATCTCGTCCCGCTGCTCAACCAGCAGGACATCTACGGCTTCTCCAAGCGCCTCGAATGGCAGCCGCGTGTCGACTCCAAACTCCTGGTCAAGGAGATGAAGGTCACGGAATAATATTGGAGAACGCGGGTCCGACATAAAAACATAAGCGGACCCCGGAAATTCTGAGGCCGGCTCGGGGGAGCCGGCTTCAGGCAATGGAGAGGGCTATGGGTGGTTTTCTGCTCCGCCGCATCGGACAAGGCCTGCTTGTCGTCATCGGTGTGACTCTGATCGTTTTCATCGCCACCCGCATGGTCGGCGACCCGGTAAAGGTCATGTTGCCGCTTTCGGCAACCGACGCGCAGCGCGCGGCCTTCGCACAGCAATTCGGCCTCGACCGGCCGATGGGCGAGCAGTTCGTCGATTTCGTCGGCGATCTCGCGCGGCTCGATTTCGGCGAAAGCCTGTGGCAGCGCCGGCCGGCACTCGATGTCGTGCTCGAACGCCTGCCCAACACGCTGATGCTGATCGGCGCCGGCCTCGGCCTGGCGATCGTGCTGGCGCTGCCTTTGGGCGCGATCGCGGCACTAAGGCCCGGCGGATGGGTGGACCGTACCACTGTTTTCGTAGGCTTGTTCGGGTTGTCGCTGCCGCAATTCTGGTTCGGGCTCATCCTCATCGTGTTCTTTGCGGTGACGCTGAGATGGCTGCCGACATCGGGCATGGGCGGCCTGCCCTATTTCATTTTGCCGGCGATCACGCTCGCCATGCCGTCGCTGGCGCGGCTGGTGATGCTGGTGCGCTCGTCGATGATCGACGAGCTGAATCAGCAATATGTGCGCACAGCGCGCGCCAAGGGACTGCGCTTTCCGCGCGTCGTCATGGTGCATGCGATGCGCAACACGCTGGTGCCGTTCGTGACACTGGCAGGTTGGGAGCTGATCAGTGCGCTGGCCGGTTACACCGTCGTGGTCGAGACCGTGTTCGCCTGGCCCGGCCTCGGGCTGACGGCCATGCAGGCGATCCAGAAGAGCGACCTGTTCCTGCTGCAGGCGATCGTCTTCACGGTGGCGGTGCTGATCGTGGTCATCAATGTCGGCCTCGACGTCATCTACAAACTCATCGATCCCCGGATAAGGTTGGCTTGAGATGGCTATCCCCATGCCTGTGACGACGCCGGTCGTGACCGCCAAGACCTCAAGGCGCGGCCCGTCCCTCTGGGCAAAGCTCGACGAGTTCGGCCGCGAACTCTGGCCTGACAAGCTCGGCACGCTCGGTTTCGCTGTCATCGTGGCACTTCTGCTGATGGCGATCTTCGCGCCGCTGATTGCGCCCTACGATCCGGCAGCGCAGTCGGTCGTCTCAAGGCTCAAGCCGCCGGCCTGGCTGCCCAAGGGCAGCTGGGACCACATCCTGGGCACCGACCATCTCGGCCGCGACGTGCTTTCGCGCGTCATCTACGGCGCCCGCGCCTCGCTTTTGGTCGGCGTTGTCGTGGTGCTGTCGGCGGGAACCTTCGGCGTGGTGCTCGGCCTGTGGGCCGGGTTCAAGGGCGGCCGCGCCGACTCCATCATCATGCGCATCGTCGACGTACAGGTGGCCTTCCCGGGCCTGCTTTTGATCCTGCTGGTGATCTCGGTCATCGGCCCGAGCATGACGACGATGATCATCGTGCTCGCGATCACCAACTGGATGGTCTATGCCCGCGTCGTGCGGGGCATCGTGCTTTCGGTGCGCCAGACGCCTTATGTCGAGGCTGCCGAAATGATCGGCTGCAAGACATCCAGGGTGGTGTTCCGCCACATCCTGCCCAATCTGATCTCGCCGCTTTTGACGCTCGGCATCCTCGAATTCACCAACATCGTGCTGGCGGAAGCAGCCCTGTCCTTCCTCGGGCTCGGCGTACAGCCGCCGGCGACGAGCTGGGGCCTGGATGTCGCCAACGGCCGCGACTACATCTTCGTCGCCTGGTGGCTGATCACCTTCCCCGGCCTGTCGATCGCCGTCACCGTGCTCGCCGTCAACCTCTTTGCCAGCTGGGTGCGCGTCACCACCGACCCGCAGGAACGCGAGAAGCGCTTCGCTTACCAGCGCGCCAAGCTGGCCGCCCGGCAGGCCCGCCGCGCCCCGAAGATGCAAAGCCCCGAAGCCAAGAGCCAGGGAGGCCGCTCATGAACGTCGCCAACAGCACGGGCATGCCGCTGCTCGAAGTCGAGAAGCTCAAGGTCGAGTTCGACACCCGGCGCGGCCTGGTGCACGGCCTGCGCGGCGTGACCTTATCCATCGGCCGCGGCGAGACGCTAGGCGTGGTCGGCGAATCCGGCTCGGGCAAGAGCGTGACGGCACAGGCGGTGATGGGGCTGATCGACATGCCCGGCCGCATCGCCTCCGGTGACATCAGGTGGAAGGGACGCTCGCTGCTCGGCACCGATGGCGAGCGCTTCGCCCGCGATATCAGGGGCAAGGAAGTGGCAATGGTCTTCCAGGACCCGATGACCTCGCTGAACCCGGTGCTGAAGGTCGGCACGCAGATCAGCGAGGTGCTGGAACGGCATCTTGCCATGACGCGCACCCAGGCGCGCAACCGCGCCGAGGAGCTGCTTGCGGCCGTCGGCATCAGCGCGCCGCGGCGACGGCTTGAACAGTATCCGCACGAATTCTCAGGTGGCATGCGCCAGCGCGTGATGATCGCCATGGCGATTGCCTGCGAGCCCGAGCTTTTGATCGCCGACGAGCCGACGACGGCACTCGACGTCACCATCCAGGCGCAGATTCTCGAACTGCTGGCCGAACTGCAGCAGTCGCTCGGCCTTTCGGTGGTGCTGATCACCCACGATCTCGGCGTCGTCGCCGGGCTCTGTCACCGGGTTGCGGTGATGTATGCCGGCCAGATCATCGAGACCGGCCTTGCCGAGGACGTGTTCGAGCGCCCGGCGCATCCCTACACGCAAGGGCTCCTGCGCTCGACGCCGCGGCTCGACGAGGTGTCGGACCGGCTGGTCTCGATAGAGGGAACGCCGCCCAATCTGGTGACACCGCCCGAGGGCTGTTCGTTCCAGCAGCGCTGTCCGCTGTCGGGCGAGGCCTGCCGCAAGGCGCCGCAGCTCGAACATATCCGCCCGAACGCGGAAGCCGCCTGCTGGCAGCCCTCGGTGCCGGCCTGGGCGACGCCGCTGATGTCGCCGTCCTTCCCCTGACAGGAATTATCGATGCTCAACCCCGTGCCAGCCCAGCCGCCAGCACCGCCGCTGCTCAGCGTGCAGGGGCTCGACGTGACCTACGAAACCGGCGCGCAAGGCTTCTGGGGGCGGCCCAAGGCGTTCAAGGCGCTGGAAGACATCTCCTTCGACCTCAGGCCCGGCGAGACGCTCGGGCTGGTCGGCGAATCCGGCTCCGGCAAGACCACCACCGGCCGCGCGGTGCTGCGCCGCATCAGTGCGTCGTCAGGCAAGATCGTCTTCCAGGGCAAGGACATCACCAACACCAAGGGTGAGGCGCTGCGAAAGCTCCGCCGCAACATGCAGCTGGTGTTCCAGGATCCGTATTCCAGCCTGAATCCGCGCATGCGGGTGATCGACCTCGTCGCCGAACCGCTGCTGGTGCACGGGCTGGTGCGCCATGTCGACGAGGCGCGCGACCGCATCACCGAACTGCTGCGCGTCGTCGGCCTGCCAGCAGATGCGCATGACCGCTTTCCGCACGCTTTTTCCGGGGGGCAGCGTCAGCGCATCGGCATCGCCCGGGCGCTGGCGTTGCAGCCCGAGTTCATCGTTGCCGACGAGCCGGTGTCGGCGCTCGACGTGTCGGTGCGGGCGCAGGTGGTAAACCTGATGCAAGACCTGCAGCGGGAGCTGGGCCTGAGCTACCTGTTCATCGCCCACGATCTCTCCGTCGTTCGCCACATCTCGCATCGGGTGGCGATCCTCTATGCCGGGCGCATGGTCGAGATCGCCGACCGGGACGATCTCTACGATCATCCTATCCATCCCTATACCGAGGCGCTTCTGTCGGCAGTGCCGGTGCCCGATCCGCGCACCCAGCGCCAGCGCAAGCGCATCGTCTATGGCGGCGAGATTCCCGACCTGGTCAACCCGCCGCCCGGCTGCCGCTTCTCGACGCGCTGCCCGTTGGCGTCGGACCAGTGCCGCAAGGAAGCGCCCAAGCTGTCGGAGCGCTCGCCCGGCCATCTCGTCGCCTGCTGGAACCGGTAGGCCGCGCGGACAGCAACCAATGACTGTCGGTCAGTCGCCGAACTTGGCGGTGGCAAGGGCCGCCCGGCCATATTTGTTGTTGGCCTCGAGCAACTTGATCAGCGTCGACAGGAACGCCTCGCGTTCCTTGTCAGCAAGCGTGTCGAGCAGCCTGTCCTGGGCACGGCTCATCGCCGGGTGCATGGCCGCCACAAGCTTTTCCCCTTCGGCGGTCAGCCGCGCCAGCACCATGCGCTTGTCTTCGGTGCTGCGGGTGCGCTCGATAAGCCCGCGCTGGGCCAGCCGTGACAGCACGTCGGCGACATTGGTGCGGTCGATGCCGAGCGCCTGGGCAAGGGAGATCTGGTCGGAATCGGGATTGCCGGAGAGGATGGTCAGCAGCCCGTATTGCACCGGGGTGATGCCGAAGCCCTCGCATTCCTCGAAAAACAGGGCGTAGTGCACCTGGTGCAGCCGGCGGATGAGATAGCCCGGCCGCTTCCACAATGGCAGCCTTTCGATGAGCTGCTGCAACTCGGGATTTGGCTGGTGCGGCTCGGCCGCCGCCTTTTTCCGTGTCCCTGTCGTCTTTGCCGACTTGGCTGCCACGCTTTTTCCCTCGCTTGCGATTACCCAATGTCTAGCTCTTGCCCGATCGGCGGGAAAGAGCGGTACCGCCGCATATTTTCAGCGAAGTAACAGGCCGATCGAAGGCAAGCCGACGGCTGCGAATCCCTTTCCCAGCAAGGCATTGCGCCTTGCGCATGCAATAAAAGGCGGTACACTGATGATTATTGGGAACACTGGAAAAGGAGAGCACCATGGCGCAGGAACCACTGGCGACGAAGGGTAACTTCCTTCACATCTACGACTTTCGGGTCGAGGCCGGACGCGAGGACGAATTCGTCCAGCTGTTCGAGGAATTCGACTATTCGGACGGCAACCCGATGCACAAATCCTGGGCCCAGGTGAAGGACGGCGTCTTGTGCCGCGACACCGAGGATCCGCAACGCTTCTTCCTCATTGCCGAGTGGTCGGACATCGTCGAGCACGCCAAGATCCGCAAGGTGCTGGCCGAAGAAATCAAGCCGGCTTTCGTCGGCCTGATCGAGGGCCGCAAGTTCGTGCCCAAATATGTCGAGGTCGTCTCATCGACGCCCGACGAAATCCTCAACGCCGCGTCAAACTGACTGCTGCGGCGATGCGCTCGCTCCATACCTTCTTCAGGTCGTCGACCTCGTACCGGCTGCGCATCGCGCTGGCGCTCAAGGGGCTCGACTACGAGCCCCGCTTCGTCAGCCTGCCGAGGATGGACCACCGCACTCCCGACTACATGGCGCTCAACCCGCAAGGCCTGGTGCCGGCGCTGGTCGAGGACGGCCAAGTTTTCGCGCAAAGCCTCGCCGTGCTCGAATATCTCGACGAGACCCATCCCGAGCCGCCGCTTCTGCCCGCCGACCCGGTCGGGCGCGCCTACGTCCGCGGCCTCGCCCAGGTCATCGGCTGCGACATCCACCCGCTCAACAATGTCAGGGTGCTGAAATACCTGAAATCGCGCTGGACGCTCTCCGACGACGACACCAACGAGTGGTACCGGCACTGGATCGAGGAAGGCTTCCGCTCGTTCGAGGCGACGCTCAGGGCGGCCGGCCGCCATGGCCGATACTGCCTGGGCGATACCATCACCATCGCCGACATCTGCCTGGTGCCGCAGGTGGCCAATGCCCGGCGTTTCGACTGCGATCTTTCCGCATTCCCGCTGTCGGTGGAGATCTCAGGTTCTGCCGCAGCCCTGCCGGCCTTCGCGGTAGCCCACCCGAGCCTGCAGGGAGACGCGTTCTAGAGCAATTCCAGGAAAAGTACGCAGCGGTTTTCCGTCCGGAATTGCGCAAAAACAAAGAGACAGAGGGTTTCCGCGATTCGAAGAAAAGCAGAAATGCTTCTAGGCGCCGCTACCGCTTGAGCGCGACGATGAAGGGCCTGAAGTCGTTGCCCCTCGTCGAGTGGATTTCGGTGGCGAGAACGTCGAAGCCGGCCTGCGAAATGTGCTGAACAAGTGCAGCGGTGCTGAAGGCGCCGGCGTGCGGCGCAAGCCCGGTGGCACGCATGGCGGGCAACAGCGCCAGCCGGATCAGCGGGTTCATGTCGCCAAGGCAGGGCGTCTTGGAAATGAACAGGCCATCGGTCGACAGCAGCGCATGGATGCGCAGCAAAGTGCCGGAGAGATCGCGAACCAGATGGAGATAGTTGAAGCCGAGGACCGCGTCGAACTGGCCCGCCTCCAGATCGGACGAGTCGGCGGCGGCGGTAAGGAACTTGAGGCCCGATACAGGGTTCTTACGATGCTTTTTCTCGGCGATGTCGATCATGCCAGGCGAAAAGTCGGTGGCGAGGTAACGCTTCACATCAGCAGCGAGCAGCATCGCCGTTGTTCCGGTACCGCATCCCAGTTCCAGCACCCGATCGGTGGCGCCCAGCAGGGCGCGGGTTCGATCCAGGGTGCGCTGGTAGCCGTCCTGATCGGCAACCGCAGACCTGGCATATTTCCTCGAGGTCCGGTCCCAGAAGCGGGCGTCGCTCGAAATGCTCATCCAGCATGCTCCCTCACCAGGGTCGCGAAGCCAGGCAGCAAGAATTTCGATGCCGCCGAGGCACGCGATCCAGTCAAAACCGATGTGCAACAGCGCTTTCCGATAGACCTGAAGTCTTACGGCAACATTGCGATAAGCAACTTCTCGCAGAAGAGGCGATCGATTATTCCGCTGTCTTAATCCTGCTCTGCCGCCTCAAAGCGACTTGTGGCCGTTGGCGGAAAGAGCGCGACTATATCCGAGGCTTGGCCTTCTTGCGGGTCTTGACCGCAGTTTCCGCCTCCGGGGCCGGGACCATGGCCATGCGCGCGGCGCGTAGACGCTCGGTTTTGGCCTGTCGCGCCTTGGCCTCGGTGTCGATGATCTGCTTTGCAAACCGTGTGGTTGCATCGCTCTTGGCTTCTGCCTTGTTCGGGGCAGGCGCAAAAAGGTTGTCTTTACTGACGGGATCCGCCATTGCATTCTCCTTCCGCATGGGCCCGAAAAAATGAAAGAGGCCGGGAGCTCGCGACCTTCTCCAGATTGCCTCGACGGCTACTGCCAGTACATCCGTGGTCAATAGCCGGAGACAGATCCTTATGCAGCCTGGATGTTCTCTGCTGCGTTCTTGCCGGTCCTGTTGTCGCGAACGACGTCGAAGCTGAGCTTCTGGCCTTCAACGATCGTGCGCAGACCCGCACGCTCAACGGCCGAGATGTGAACGAACACATCCTGTTCGCCGGTGTCGGGCTGAATGAAGCCGAACCCCTTGGTGGAGTTAAAGAACTTCACGGTTCCAGTTGCCATGACGATAACCTTTCAATCGATACAACAAAGTAATCACCAAGCAATATGCGAGGCGACCGTTCAAACTCGATTTTGAGGGGGAAGATCGTAGAGGCGCATCAGCGCGCGGAACAAAGTTCGACAGCAAGATCGATCCAAAATAGATAATCCACGAATGAGTAGATATCAAGGCCGCTGAACCATGGCGTAAAAGAGGACTTGCCATTTCGCCTCGCAAGCGCCATATAACGCTCATCGGCTGGTTCGCCGGAGCGAGATGCTCATCGAGATACGATGCTGGATTTTGCCGCGAACCGTCGTATTTGCCCTGATTGATGGCACGTCGACCACGAATGTACCGGCGGCGCGCAAGTCTCAGGAGCCAGAGGGAAGCGGGCATTGCCCGCTTTTTTCTTATCTGCATATCCGCAACGAAAATCAGACTACACCGGCCCGACTTGCTCCAACTGCCTAAGATGAACGTCCCTCAGGCCTCCGCCATTCGATCGGACGCTTTGCCGTCACGATCCAGACGGCCGCCTCAAGCTCCCGCCGAACCGGGAGAAGATGGCGGCAGTCGGGCGCATCCGCTTCGATGAGCTTGACCTATTCGAGCGAGCTGGTCCTTTGCAGCTATTCATTCCCGAAGTCATGCTGCAGCCATGAAACGACCAGAAATCCTCGACCCAGCCGCTGTTGGTGCTCTCGCAAGAGCCGGTTTTTCGCGTGCTTTTATGTCCGACACCAAGTGGCGGAAACTGGTCGCTATCGTGCGCGCTGCGCGCGAAGATGTGCATGGCATGACGGTTGAATTCATTGATGCCGCTGGCGCGGCAGATGCGCTTTCCGCCTGAACTGCGCTGCCCTTGGCCTTACATCGACACCATCGAATACGGGCCGGTCGAACTTCGGTCCATCGAATGGATGGAATTCGACGCCGACCTGACCGATGTGCTCGACCCGATCGGCAAGTTTCCGATCGAGCTGCACGACGGCAGGACCAGAATAGTCGGCTATCTGGTCTGAGCAGCCCGTCTTCACGCCCGCCGCCGCTCGGCCACCGTCGCCTTGTCGTAGCCGGCGACCTTCTTGTAGCTGTTGGACAGCGTTGCCAGCTCCTCCTGGCTGATGACATCTTCAAGCCGCACAAAGGGCCGGTCGCCGGTGCGCTCATAGACCTCCTTGAGGATGACGTCGGGCGGGGTGGTGCGATTGGTGCGCACGACCGCTGCGGTTGCCTCCAGCCGCTTGTCCTCATAGGCCTTGAGCACGCCCGATATGTCGCCACCCGCCGCAAAGCTGTCGGCCAAAGCGCGGGCGTCGAGGATCGCCTGTCCGGCGCCGTTGGAGCCGCGCGGATACATGGGGTGCGCCGCGTCGCCGAGCAGGGTGATGCGGCCAAAACTCCAGCGCGTCAGCGGGTTCTTGTCGACCATCGGGTATTCGAGGATCGCATCAGCGCCGCGGATGAGGCCGGGCACGTCTAGGAAATCGAAGTTCCAGTCGGCGAAGGCATGGATGAAATCGTCGAGCCGGCCACGGCGGTTCCAGTCCTGCTGGTGATAGTCTGATGTCTCGATTTCGGCGACCCAGTTGATAAGCTGGCGGCCCTCGGCATCGAGCTTGTTGCGGATCGGGTAGATGACCATCTTGCCGTGAGTCAGCCAACCAGCGCGAACATAGGACGCGCCCGTAAGATAAGGTTTCCACCATGTCGTGCCGCGCCACATGTTGACGCCCGAATAGATCGGCGCGCCGTCATCAGGCACCAGTTTGCGGCGTACCAGCGAGTGGATGCCGTCGCAGCCGACGATGGCCGCGCCATGCTGTGCCGGGCGATCCTCACCGGTGCGGCTGTCGACAAAGCGCGCGGCGGCCTCGGTGTTGTTTTGCTCGACGGCAACACATTTCCAGCCGGTGACGACGCAACCAGGTCCGGCGCGCGCGACGAGGGCGTTATAGAGTATCTGCTGCAGGTCGCCCCTGTGTATCTGGAACTGCGGATAATCGTAGCCGGCAAAAGTGCCCACCGGCTCCTTGTAGACGAGCTGGCCGAAGCGGTTGAAGAAGCAGGATTCGCGCGCGGTAACCGCAACTTCGGCCAGTGCGTCCTGCAGGCCGAGTTCGGTCAGTTCGCGGCTGGCATGCGGCAGGATGGAGATGCCGACGCCGATCGGCCTGATCTCCTGGGCGCTTTCATAGACGCGGAAAGAAATGCCGGCCCGTTGCAGCATCAAGGCCAGCGTCAGCCCGCCAATGCCTGCTCCAATGATGACGACGTCCATGCGGCTCTCCAAACATTTTAAACAGTATACTGAGTATTTAGCTGGCGATTCTCTTCTGCCCGGCTTGCCTAGACCGCCTCGCGGAACGGCAGTTCGAATTCCTGGCGGGCGTTGCGGTCGAGGATCTCCTTGGCGAGCGCTGCCACCACGCCCGCGGGCTCGCTGGCCGCACTGGTGAGGATGAACTCGACCTCTTCGAGCTGCGGCAGCTGTGGTGTCGTCGGCAGCACCATCAGCCCCGCCGAGACCATGCTGCGTGGCTGGACCATGACGCCGAGGCCCGCGCGGGCCGCCGCCTGCAGGCCGCTCAGGCTGCCGCTGGTGCAGACGATGCGCCAGGGAATGCCCTTGCGGTCGAGCGCCTCCATGGCGGCGATGCGGGTGATGCCGGGGCGCGAGAACAGGATGAGCGGCAGGGGTTTTCCGGGCTCGACCACGGAGGGATCGCGCGCCGCCCAGACCAGCCGCTCGGTGCGGACGGCAACGCCGCTGCGCGCCTCGCGTTGCTGGCTGAGCCCGACCCGGCGCTTGGCGATGACGAGGTCGAGCGAGCCCTCGTCAAGCAGGTCGAACAGCGTGCTCGACAGCGCCACCGTCAGCTCCAGCTCGACGGAAGGGTGCCGCTCGGTGAACTTGTGCAGCACGTCGGCGAGCCGGGTGGTGACAAAGTCCTCCGACGCGCCGAAGCGGATGCGGCCGCTGAGCCGGGCGCCCTGCAGATAGCTGCGGGCGCGCTCGTTGGCGTCGAGGATCGAGCGGGCAAAACCGAGCATCGCCTCGCCGTCGGGCGTCAGCATCACCGAATGGGTATCGCGCACCAGCAGCCGGCGCCCGGTGCTGACCTCGAGGCGCCTGATGTGCTGGCTGACCGTCGACTGGCCGAGGCGCAGATGCACCGCAGCACCGGTGAAACTGCGCGAACCGGCAACGGCTACGAATGTCTGGAGGAGCACCGGATCGAACATGATCCCTCTCTGTGTTCACGAAACGAAATGAGCATCATTCCTGTATGCGCCATTCCCAATAGCACCCTCATTTGGCATACTGTATACAAATTTCATTCGCTGCCAAGGGATCACGCGCTTGTTCGCACGCTTTCGTCCAGATACCTTCATCGTGCTCATGATCGCCTGTGTGGCGCTGGCTTCGATTCTACCGGCGCAGGGTAGCTTCGCCGTCCATTTCGGCACCGTGACCAATCTCGCCATTGCGCTGCTGTTCTTCCTGCACGGGGCGCGGCTGTCGCGCGCAACCGTGATTGCCGGCATGACCCATTGGCGGTTGCACCTCGTGGTTTTCTCCTCGACCTTCGTGCTGTTCCCGATCCTCGGGCTCTTGCTTGGGCTACTGGTGCCGAGCGTGCTGCCGGCGGCACTTTATGCCGGCGTGCTGTTCCTGTGCGTTCTGCCGTCGACGGTGCAGTCGTCCATCGCCTTTACAGCGCTTGCCGGCGGCAACGTGCCAGCTGCCGTTTGCTCTGCCTCTGCCTCAAACATCATCGGCATGTTCCTGACGCCGCTCTTGGTCGGGCTGCTGTTTGCCAAGACGTCGGGAGGTGGTGTGTCGCTGTCGGCGATCGAAGGCATCATGCTGCAGCTTTTGGCGCCGTTCGTACTCGGCCAGCTCGTCCAGCCCTGGCTCGCCGGCTGGCTCGGCAGGCACAAATGGCTGACGACGGCAGTCGACCGCGGCTCAATCCTGATGGTGATCTATCTCGCCTTCTCCAAGGCGATGGTCGCCGGCCTCTGGCACCAGCTGCCGGCCCAGTCGCTGCTGGTGCTGGCGCTGATCGCGGCGTTCCTTCTGTCGACGGTTCTGGGGATCACCATATTCGCCTCCCGCCTGCTCGGCTTCTCCAAAGCAGACGAGATCACCGTCGCCTTCTGCGGCTCGCACAAGAGCCTGGCCTCTGGCGTGCCGATGGCCAACGTCATCTTCGCCGGCCAGGAAATCGGCGCCATCGTCCTGCCGCTGATGCTCTACCACCAGCTGCAGCTGATGGTCTGCGCCTGGATGGCCAGGCGATATGCCGAGCGGAGCGCCGCGGAAAGAGCGTCGACGGCAGAGAAGATGGGAGCCGACCAGGTCGAGCCCGCCTGACCCTCCTTGAATGGTCGCAGCGGGTTTCCCAACTCACCGGCATGACGCAAAAGCACAGCGAACTCAGGCTCTTTGCAGCGACGGATTTCGCCGAATACCTGTCGTGGTATGCGGACCCCGAGCTCAACGACCAGCTCGGGCCGATGGACCACGAGTGGCTGGACTTCGTCCTGACCGACCAGGACGGCCGCCAGTTCAGCTATCTCGAGGACGGTCGCCTGTCGGCCGTCATCGGCGTCGCACCCGATCCGGACAAGGATGTGTGGGTGGTCACCGACCTCGCCGTCAATCCGGCGCTGCGCCGGCACGGCATCGGAAGGCGGGCGATCGCGGCTGTGACCGGCTGCGACGAGTTCCGCTCGCGCCCGCGCTGGCTCGCCTATGTGATGAGCGACAACCCTGCCGCCCATCGCTTCTTCACCGCCCAAGACTGGCAATGCGTTGCCGAACCTGAAGGGGAGGACGGCATGTACAGCTTTCGGCGAGACCTTGCCGACGGCGCCCCCGAGGAGACGCCATCAACCGGATAGCCGATGGTGGCCGGCGGCACAGCACTCAGGCCGCGTTTGCCAGGGCGACCGCATCTGCCCCTGCCGGGAAGCGCAGCTGCCCGGTCAGGTCGGTGGCGGCGCGCCAGACGGCGTCGGCCACGTCGCTCTCCCTCGTCACCAGCGCCGGCTTGGCAAACTCAGCGAAGATCGGCGCAGCGAATTCGGCATAAGCGGCTGGGATCAGGTCCTCGACGCTGACCTCGGTGTTGGCGGCGAAGGCGGTCGTCGGCGCATATCCCGGTTCGACCAGCTTGGTGCGAATGCCAAAATGGCCGAGTTCGTGGGCCAGCGATCCGGTGAAGCCAAGGATGGCCTGCTTGCTGGCAGTATACGCGGCCGCGAGCGGCATCGGAGCCAGCGTCACGCTCGACGTCACGTTGACGATCACGCCTGATCGGCGGGCGCGGAACTGCGGGATGACGGCCTGGGTCATGGCCATGACGCCAAAGGTGTTGGTGTCGAACACCTTGCGGATGTGGGACATCGGCGTCGCCTCGAAAGCGCCGACGACGCCGATGCCGGCATTGTTGACCAGCACATCGATCGGGCCGGCAGCCTCGAGCGCCGTTGCAATGCTTTCAGCGCTGGTCACGTCGAGCGCGACGAGGTGCAGGCGATCGGAAGCAGGCAGGATATTGGCACGCGGCGTGCGCATTGTGGCGACGACGTTCCAGCCCTTGGCGAGGAAGTGGCGCGCCGTTTCGAGGCCGTAACCCGACGAGCAGCCGGTGATGAGGACGGTGTTCATTGCTGTCTCCTTGTTGGTTGATGTCCTCATGCTAGGCCCGCAATTCCGGACTATCTACAATTGATGGTCCGCATTTTGTTTGCTATCGTCCGGATCATGTCTGATCCACTCTCAGAAGTCATAAGACTGCTCAGGCCCCGCGCCGTGTTCACCAAGGGCATCAGCGGCGCCGGCCGCTGGGGCGTGCGTTATTCCAGCTTTGGCCATCCGGGCTTTTGCGCCGTGATCGAGGGATCGTGCCGGCTGGCTGTCGACGGCCAGCCAGCGCTCCAGCTGGAGGCCGGCGACTTCGTCCTTTTGCCGACGACGCCCGGCTTCACCATGTCGGGCTTCGAGCCCGTGGTTCCACAACTCATCGACCCGCGTGTCGCGGCATCAGCAGAAGGCGAAGTGCGGCACGGCACCCAGGACGGGCCGCCGAGCGTGCGCCTGCTGGGCGGCTACTTCACTTTCGAGAATGATGATTCCGGCCTGCTGGTGTCGCTGCTGCCGACGCAGGTGCATGTGCGCGGCGTCGAGCGGCTGTCGGTGCTGGTGCGGATGCTGGTCGACGAGGCACAGGAACAGCGCGCCGGCCGCGATCTGGTGCTCGGCCGGCTGGTCGAGATCTTGCTGGTGGAGGCGTTGCGCCTGACCCAGACGCAGGACGCGCCGGCCGGCCTGCTGCGCGGCCTGGGCGACGGGCGGCTGGCCGCGGCGATCCGCCAGATGCACGCCGAACCGGCATGGCCCTGGACCATGGCACAGCTGGCCAAGGCCGCTGCGCTGTCGCGCTCGACCTTCTTCGACCGCTTCACCCGCCATGTCGGCATGCCGCCGATGGAATACCTGCTGGCCTGGCGCATGGCCCTCGCCAAGGAAATGCTGCGCGACAAGCGAACCGACATCGCCACCGTGGCCGAACGCATCGGCTACGGCTCCGCCAGCACTTTCAGCACCGCCTTCAGCCGACATGTCGGGCAATCCCCGGGACGGTATGCGCGAAGCACAACATAATCGACAGCAGGCGGCGGTTCTGGCAGAACGCCAGGCGGCTTCAGAGACGACATGCCATGCCGAGGGTAGCTAAGCCTTCGCGGACAAAGTCACCGATGACAGGAACAGCTGTCTCAAGGAAGCGCCGAACCGCGGCTTGGCGAGCGACCCAATAGCGGCATTCATATTTTTCGGCCACCGGCTTTGTTCAGAGTGGCAATCAAGCACGAGCCGATGATCAACGTTGCACCGGCCAGCGTCCATCCCGAGGGGGTCTCGCCGAAGAAATAGTAGCCGAGGATGATGGCCCAGACGAAGGCGGAGTACTCCATCACGCCAAGTTGCGCAGCTTGCCCGCGGGCATACGCCCATGCGAGGCAGAAGTGACCACAAGTACCGACAAGACCGACTATCGCGGCCAAGAGCCAGTGCGTTGCGGCAACAGGCTGCCAGGTCCAGATTCCGGTTGGCGCAACAACGAAGAATGCGATGCAATTCGAAAGAAAGACGATCGTAAAGATCGAGTCGTGCGCGGTCTGCCGCCGCATCAATATCATCGAGAACGCATAGAGGATGGCGTTGGCCAAGGCGGCGGCGATCCCGATCAAATCCAACCCTCCGGCATCGCCACGCTGCTGGCCGAGCGCGATGATGACAACACCGCAGAAGCCGACAAGAGCGGCGCACAGGACGAGCCTGGATGCCGTTTCCCTCAGGATCAGGCGTCCGAGCAGCGCCATGAACAACGGTGAAAGAAAGGTAAGTGCCACCGCCTCCGCCAGGGGCAGCCGCCTTATGGCAACGAAAAAGCACAGCGCCGTACCAACGACGATCAAGGCTCTGACAGCATTGCGTCCAAGGGCAGCCAGACTGGGCACCTGGGCCGAATAGACGAGGTAAATAATCGTCGCGAACGCAGCACCAGTGCCATACCGCATGGTGGTGGCCTGCATCAGTGGGTAACTTTGCAGGATGACTTTCATCGCCGCGTCGAGCAAAGCGAAGAATGTTACGCCCAGTCCGGCCACCAGTGGCGGACCAAGCGACACTTCAGTTCTCATAAACTGAAAACTCCTGAGTTCGATTATGCATTCAGCGCACGCCCGTAGGCGTCGAGCACGCTTTCCTTCATCGTTTCCGAGATCGTCGGATGCGGGAAGATGGTGTGCATCAGCTCTTCTTCGGTCGTCTCCAGGTTCATCGC
>NZ_JAMSHL010000186.1:0-230 GCF_026521175.1 Aminobacter sp. MET-1
TCGTGGCTCGTACTCCGACTACGACGGGTCGTCTCGGAGTGGCGGTATCGGTCGTCTTCTCGGTCACAGGTTTCGGCCTTCCTCGGCGTGAGCCACGGCGTCGACGACGATGTGGGAGAGATGGTCGTCGACCAGTCGGTACAGGACCTCGCGGCCGTTACGTTCTCCGCGGACCACACCGGCCGCCTTGAGAACCCGCAGATGCTGGCTGATCAACGGCTGTGTCACAC
>NZ_JAMSHL010000187.1:0-230 GCF_026521175.1 Aminobacter sp. MET-1
GTGCCTGATCGTACTGGGCACCACGACCGAGAACTCGCTCGCTGCATGGGTTCTCGGATCCATGGTGCGCACGGTGGTCGAATGCTCACCGAACCCCGTGGCGATCGTGCACACCTTCGATTCCGAGCGCGACGGCGCGGTCGTCGCCGCTCTGGGAGACGTGAAGGTTTCGGCATCGGATCTCGTTCTGGCGCGGGCATTCCACGAAGCGTCGATGCGCGGGGCGAGCG
>NZ_JAMSHL010000188.1:0-230 GCF_026521175.1 Aminobacter sp. MET-1
TGATAGTAGAGGGCCAGCCCATGAGCGCAGTGATTCGAGTCGACCGTCTGAACAAGACCTTCGGGCGTAAACAGGCGCTGTTCGATCTGGCCCTGTCGGTACAGCCTGGCGAGATGGTAGCGCTGATCGGCGCTTCTGGCTCGGGCAAATCGACCCTGCTGCGACATCTGGCCGGCCTGGCACGCGGTGATGGCGGCAGTATCGAGGTACTCGGTCGTCAGGTACAGGCC
>NZ_JAMSHL010000189.1:0-229 GCF_026521175.1 Aminobacter sp. MET-1
TGGGTCAGCTCTTCCATCGTCGCCACACCGCGCTTGGCCAAGTGATGCTGAGGCGCACAGAACACCACCAACTCATCCTCGACCCAGGTTTGTACCTCGATGTCCGGGTGGCTGCAGTCGCCTTCGATTAGACCCAGGTCAATTTCGTAATGCGCCACTTGGTGCACGATATTGGCAGTATTCTGCACATGCAGTTTCACCTGGCTCTCGGGGTGCTGCTGCATGAAAC
>NZ_JAMSHL010000019.1:0-113609 GCF_026521175.1 Aminobacter sp. MET-1
CGGGCGACGGCCCAGCATTTGTCAAAATTCGCCGGAACTCATGCGATGAAATATTCGATCTTCTCACTCGCCAAGGCTGCGCTGTCAGGCCACAAGGGCTGGACCCGGGCGTGGCGCGATCCGGCACCCAAAAGCCACTACGACGTGATCATCATCGGCGGTGGCGGCCATGGACTGGCGACGGCGTATTTCCTCGCCAACGAATACGGCATCCGCAACGTTGCCGTGCTTGAAAAAGGCTGGATCGGCTCCGGCAATGCCGGCCGAAACACCACCATCATCCGCTCCAACTACGGACTTCCCGGCAATACCGGCTTCTACGAGATGTCGATGAAGCTGTGGGAACGCATGGAGCAGGATCTCAATTACAACGCGATGGTTTCCCAGCGCGGCATCATCAATCTGTATCACTCCGATGCCCAGCGCGACGCTTTCGCCCGCCGCGGCAACACCATGCGTATCAACGGCATCGACGCCGAACTGCTCGACGCGGTGCAGATCCGCAAGGAGTTGCCGTTCCTGAATTATGACAGCCCGCGCTTCCCGATCATGGGCGGCCTGATGCAGCGCCGCGGCGGCACCGCCCGCCACGACGCGGTCGTCTGGGGCTACGCCCGCGCCGCCGACCAGCGCGGCGTCGACATCATCCAGAACTGCGAAGTCACCGGCTTCGTGCGCGACCACAATGGCAAGATCACCGGCGTCGAGACGTCGCGTGGCAAGATCAGCGCCGGCAAGGTCGGCATGGCGGTCGCAGGCAATACGTCGCGCGTTGCCGCGATGGCCGGCATGAAGTTGCCGATCGAAAGCCACGTGCTGCAGGCTTTCGTCTCCGAGGCGATCAAGCCGCTGATCCCGGGTGTCATCACCTTCGGCGCCGGCCACTTCTACATCAGCCAGTCCGACAAGGGCGGCCTCGTCTTCGGCGGCGACCTCGACGGCTACAACTCCTACGCCCAGCGCGGCAACATGCCCGTGATCGAGGACGTCTGCGAAGGCGGCATGGCGGTGATGCCGATGATCGGCCGCGTCCGCATGCTGCGCCAGTGGGGCGGCATCATGGACATGTCGATGGACGGCACGCCGATCATCGACAAGACGCCGATCGACGGCCTCTATCTCAATGCCGGCTGGTGTTATGGCGGCTTCAAGGCGACGCCGGCTTCGGGTCTCGTCTTCGCTCACCTCCTGGCGCGCGACGAACCGCATCCGGAAGCCGCCCGCTTCCGGCTCGACCGGTTCCGCCGCGGCGCGATGATCGATGAAAAGGGCCAGGGCGCCCAACCCAACCTGCACTGAAAGCGAGACTGGCGGAATGCGTATTGCATGTCCTTTCTGCGGCGAACGCGAGAACGGCGAGTTCACCTATCTCGGCGACGCTTCGCCCAAGCGGCCCAACTTCGCAGTCGATAGCGGCGAAAGCCCCGAGGGCGTCGAGGACGCCTTCTACGACTACGTCTATCTGCGCGACAACGTCGCCGGCTACATGCGCGAGTACTGGTACCACGGTGGTGGCTGTCGCTCGTGGCTGATCGCCGAGCGCAACACGGTGACGCATGAATTCAGGTCGGTGACCGCAGCCCCAGGCGTTGGCGCGGCCAAGCCGGTGCAGGCAGGAGAATAAAGATGTCGGGCTATTCCGGATCCGAACCGCTCGGCAGGACGGCCGCACTCGAGGGCGCGCCGACCAGCGCCCGCAGTCAGGCAGCTTCAGCCAGCCAGTCGCATCGCCTGCGCAGCGGCGGCCTGATCGACCGCCAGCAGCCGCTGCAGTTTTCGTTCGATGGCAAGGTCATGTCGGGCTTTGCCGGCGACACATTGGCTTCGGCGCTCGTTGCCAACGGCGTCAAGCTGGTCGCACGTTCGTTCAAGTATCACCGTCCGCGCGGCATCATTACCGCAGGCTCCGAAGAGCCGAGCGCGCTGGTCGAGATGCGCAGTGGTGCCCGCAAGGAGCCGAACACCCGCGCCACCACGCAGGAGCTCTATGACGGGCTGGTCGCCCAGAGCCAGAACCGCTGGCCGTCGCTGCGCCGCGACTTCATGTCGATCAACCAGCTGGCCGCACCGATCTTCGTTGCCGGCTTCTACTACAAGACCTTCATGTGGCCGGCGAAGTTCTGGGAGAAGGTCTACGAGCCGCTGATCCGCCGTGCGGCTGGTCTCGGCAAGAGCGCCGAGCTGCCTGATCCCGATCACTACGACAAGGCCTGGGCGCATTGTGACGTGCTCGTCATCGGTGGTGGTGCCGCTGGTCTTGCGGCCGCCCTGGCGGCTGGCCGTGCCGGTTCGCGCGTCATCCTCGTCGAGGAAGACAGCCGCCTCGGTGGCCGCCTGCTCAGCGACGGCGGCGAGATCGACGGCATGCATGCCGAGGAGTGGGTGGGTCGTACGACCGACGAACTCACAGCACTTCCGAATGTTCGCATCATGGTCCGCACGGCGCTGTTCGGCGTCTATGATGGCGGCGTCTATGCCGCGCTCGAGCGCGTCAACGACCATGTTCCGGTGCCGGGTCCGCATCAGGTCCGCCAGCGTGTCTGGCGCATCGTCGCCAAGCGTTCGGTCGTGACGGCGGGCGCCATCGAGCGGCCGATCGTCTTCCCGGGCAACGACCGTCCGGGCGTGATGATGGCGTCCGCCGTGCGCACCTATGTCCACCGCTTCGCAGCGATGCCGGGTCGCAAGGTGGCGCTGTTCACCAACAATGACGACGGCTGGCGTACGGTCGAGGCGATCCAGCAGGCGGGTGGCGACATATCGGCCGTGATCGATCCGCGCGGCAAGGTGCCGGCGGAATACCAGGCGCTGGCCGAGCTTTCCGACCTGCGCGTGCTCTCAGGCGGCGTCACGGACGTCAAGGGTGGCGTGGACGGCGTGCGCGGTGTTGTCGTCACCGACAACAATGGCCGTACGCAGCAGATCGATGCCGACTGCCTCGCCGTCTCCGGCGGCTGGAACCCGAATGTCGGGCTGTCCTGCTTCCATCGTGGGCGGCCGGTCTGGCGCGACGACATCGCTGCCTTCGTTCCCGGGGATTCGCCGAAGGGCATGACCACTGCCGGTGCCGCCAATGGCGAGTTCTCGCTCGGTGCCTGCCTGCGTGATGGTCATGCTGCGGGTGCAGCCGCCGCCACCGAGTGTGGTGCATCCGGCAACGCCGGCGAGGCGTCGGAAGCCGGCGACGAAGTCTATGCGATCTCGCCGCTCTGGCAGGTCAAGGCCAAGGGCAAGGCGTTCGTCGATTTCCAGCACGACGTCACCGCGTCCGACGTGACGCTGGCGCAGCGCGAAGGTTTTGAAAGCGTCGAGCATCTCAAGCGCTACACCACGCTCGGCATGGCGACCGACCAGGGCAAGACGTCGAACATCACCGGCCTCGCCATCATGGCCGAAGCCACCGGCCGCACCATCCCGCAGACCGGCACGACGATCTACCGTCCGCCCTATGCGCCGGTGGCGATCGGCGCGCTGGCCGGCCACCACCGCGACGAGAATTTCCACGCCTGGCGGCTGACGCCGTCGCATCACTGGGCCGCAGCCCGTGGCGCGGTCTTCGTCGACACCGGCCTGTGGAAGCGTGCGCAATGGTATCCGCAGCCGGGCGAAAAGGACTGGATTGAATCGGTCACCCGCGAAGTGCTGGCCGTGCGCAACGGCGTCGGCTTCTGCGACGTCTCCACCCTTGGCAAGGTCGATGTTCGCGGCGCGGACGCCGGCACCTTCCTCGACCGCGTCTACATCAATGCCTTCTCGTCGCTTGCCGTGGGCAAGGCGCGCTACGGCCTGATGCTGCGCGAGGACGGTATCGTCATGGACGACGGCACGACCTCGCGTATCGCCGAAGACCATTACTTCCTGACCACGACCACGGCCAAGGCCGGCCCTGTCATGGCGCATCTCGAATTCTGCCGCCAGGTGCTGTGGCCCGAACTCGACGTGCAGCTGTCGTCGGCTTCGGATCAATGGGCGCAGTTCTCGATCGCCGGACCCAACACCCGCAAGCTGCTCCAGGAGCTCGTCGATCCGTCCGAGGACATGTCCAACGAAGGCTTCCCCTTCATGGGCGCCCGCGAGGTCAAGCTGCGCGGCGGCGTCACCGCTCGCCTGTTCCGTATCTCGTTCTCCGGTGAGATCGCCTTCGAAATCTCCGTGCCGGCCCGTTATGGCGCCGCCATGGCGCAAAACCTGATGATTGCCGGCCGTGACCTTGGCGTCACGCCCTATGGCACCGAAGCACTTGGCGTCATGCGCATCGAGAAAGGCCACGTTGCCGGTCCAGAGCTCAACGGTACGACGACCGCCGACGATCTCGGCCTCGGCAAGATGATGTCGAAGAAGAAGGACTTCATCGGCCGCGTCATGGCTGGCCGTGAAGCACTGACGGCACCCGACCGCCAGGTCGTCGTCGGCATCAAGCCGCTCGACCAGAAGCGTCGACTGCGCTCCGGCGCCCATGTCGTTCCCAAGGGAGCGATCCCCGGTCCGGAAACCGACCAGGGCTACGTCACCTCGGTCTGCTATTCGCCGATGCTGGAACAATGGATTGGCCTTGGTCTGGTCGAACGCGGTCGCGAGCGTTTCGGCGAAATCGTGCGCATCTACGACCCGTTGCGCAGCGAAGACTACGAAGCCGAAATCTGCAATCCAGTCTTCTACGATCCAGAAGGAGTGCGCCAGCGTGGTTGATTATCTCTGGAACACCCAATCGCCGCTGCAGAAGGCGCTTGTTCCCGGCCGCCATGGTGCAGCCGGCGCACAAGCCGGCGTGACGCTGAACGAGGTGCGCGACATCGTGCTGGTGCAGGTCATGGCACGGCGCGGCAAGGCAGCGGACGCCGCCAAGGCCGCCAAGAAGCTGTTCGGCATCGAGGCGCCGGCCACGCCCAAGGCTGTCACCGGTAAGACGGCGACGCTGATCTGGTCGGGCCCCGATCAGTTCACGGTCATTGCGCCCCGAACCGACGAGGCGTCGCAGCTTGCTGCCATGGCGCAGGTCTTTGCCGGATCAGCATCTTTGTCCGACCAGTCGGATGGCCGCTGCCTGATCCGGGTTTCAGGCCCGCGTGGCCGCGATGCAATCGCCAAGTTCTCGTCGCTCGATCTGCACGACCTGGCCTTTCCGGTCGGCGCTGCTGCAAACACCTCGGTCGACCACACGGCGGTGAATCTGTGGCGCGATGCAAATGGCGCCGACGGTCACCCCGTTTACAACATGCTGGTGTTCACCAGCTTCGCCGACAGCCTTTGGCATACCATCGTGGACGCGTCCCTGGAGTATGGCGTCGAGGCGGCAAGCGCCCGGGCGGCATAGGCCGCACCATTCAAACAAACAGAAAAGCCCCGTCCGACCGGACGGGGCCTTTTTTTCTATTGGTGCGATGGTTCACGCTCCAAACGGGACGCTCCTAACCTCGCCATTTCTCCCTGTAATCCCATCCGGCTGCTTCGCCGCGATCGGGGCGCCGGCGGTACTTCGACGTCGACAAGCGACACCGACGGCTGAGCGATCTTGCGATCAGCTAAAGGGTCGATGGGTGGATATTTCGAGCCATTCCCAACCGGAAGTCGAAAGAACAGTACGCGGGCGCTGCAAACGGCGGCCGCCCGCTCTACTGCAATAGCGAGTGGAGCATGTCTTGGCCGAACAGAGGGGTCGCAAGGGGCTGTTCATCAGAACTCAGTATCGCGATGCCTGCGACGACGATCGGGGTAGGTCAACCTTTACAACCTAAGCATTTCTCTGGATCGCAGATCCGGGGGGGGCGCGAAGACTTGCCGCCCGATGACCGCGCTCACACGCGAAAATGCGCTGGCCTTGCGCAACTGGCTCACCTAGCCGTCAGGCGCGCGTCAACGCTCGACGCATTAGAAATCGACTTTGATGGCCACGCCTTTCGCTAACGCTAGGTCAACCACGGCAGACGCTACGGCAAGATCCTGAAGACCCACTCCCGTCCCGTCAAACAAGGTGATTTCCGTAGCAGAGATGCGGCCGGGATGGTCTCCGTTTATGACCGCGCCGATCTCGACGATCTCGGCGGCAGCGAGCAACCCTTTCCCAACCGCATGTTGAGCCTCCCCAATTGTTACCGACTGTTTGGTCTCATCCGTAAACACTGTGGCGGCTGCGACGAGGTCAGTCTCAACTTCTTGCTTGCCCCTTGTGTCGGTTCCCATGCAAGCCAGATGAGTGCCTGGCCGCACCTGATTTGCCATTAGGATCGGGGCAAAAGACGAAGCGATGGTAATGATCACATCCGCCTCCGCTCCGAGCCGATCGAGGTTCACTGCTTCAAATGGGATGTTCCTCTCTGCAGCTACGGCCTCGAGCCGGCTCAGTGCCTGGGGATGGCGATTCCAGCCCACAATCTTTTCAAACGGTCGCTGCTCAAGCGCGGCTCTTAGCTGGAAAACGGATTGGTGCCCCGCACCAATTATTCCGAGGACCTTCGCGTCCTGTCGAGCTAGATATTTGATCGAAACGGCCGACGCAGCAGCGGTCCGTAGCGCTGTCAAAAGGTTGCCTCCCACCATGGCGCGACAACGTCCAGTATCAGCGTCGAACAAGAACACAGTTGACTGATGGTTGGGCAGTGCCTTCTCGAAATTTCTTGGCCAGAAACCGCCTGACTTCAGGCCGAGTGCCAGGCTCTCGCGATCAAAACCTGACTTAAATCCATAAAGAGCATCCGCATGACCAATGGCCTCCCGGATGACAGGGAAGTTGTAGGCAGACTTTCTTGCCATCGCCGCGAAGACCTGCTCGACCGCCGTAAAGCAGTCCGTAGCCGAGACAAGCCCACTGATTTCACGTTCAGGAACAATTATCATGAACAAACCTTTCGAAGAAGGCGCCACCGCTGGCTTCGGGTTCAGTAGGCCTTGCCACGAGCCGAAACCGGCCAAAGCGTTTCGACTTTTCCGTTACGGACGCCGACATACCAGTCATGGACGTTGCAAGTCGGATCGCAATGCCCTGGCACCAGACGCAGCTTCTCGTTGATCTGGAGTACGCCGTTTGGATCGTCGATCACTCCATGCTCATCCGAGCATTTGATGTATTTAACGTCGTCGCGTCCATATACGAAAGGCAGGCCGCTATCGACCGACTGGGCCTTCAGGCCGGCATCGACGACTGCCAGATTCGGCTTGGCATGGCTCATGACTGAGGTCAGGATGAACAACGCGTTCTCCCATTCGCCCTGGTCGATACGCTTGCCATCCTTGTCCTGGATGCGGCCGTAGTCGGCGTCCATGAATGCGTAGGAGCCGCACTGCAGCTCATTGTACACGCCCGAGCTCGACTCGAAGTAGTATGAACCTGTGCCGCCACCCGAAACTAGCTCAGGCTCAAGGCCAATGGCCTTGAGACCCGCGACGGCATCGGCAACCTGCGCAATGGCGAGGTCAAGCTTGGACTTTCGTTGATCATAGCTGTCCATGTGCTGCATCGCGCCCTGATACGCTTGCAAGCCTGCAAACTTCAATCCGGGGGCGATTTCGATCGCCTTGGCGATCCTGATTACTTCCTCAGTTGTTTTGACGCCACAGCGGCCGGCGCCGCAATCGATTTCCACGAAACACTCGATGAGAGCGTTTTGACTCTCCGCAGCAGCGGACAGGTCGGCCACGTTTGTCAGATCATCTACACAGACGATCACGCGAGCGCCGTATTTCGGCAGCCGGGCCAGTCGATCAATCTTAGCCACGTCACGAACTTGGTTGGAGACCAGTATGTCCTTGATCCCGGCACGCGCGAAGACTTCCGCCTCTGAGACTTTTTGACAGCAGACGCCAACTGCGCCACCCAGTTCCATCTGCATCTTCAGCACATCGACCGACTTGTGCATCTTGCCGTGCGCACGATGACGCATTCCATGGGCCTTGGCATAGTTGCCCATCTTCCTGATGTTTCGCTCCAAAGCATCGAGATCCAGTATCAGGCAAGGTGTCTGGATATCAGCCTCGGCCATTCCGGGGAGTGCTGGGACGTCGTAACCGACTTCAAGGCCGGCAAGCATTGCGGTTGAGATCATGGTTCTCTCCTCAATTCCAAGGAAGTTTTTCGAGGTCGACGTTGCCGCCGGTAATGATGATGCCGACGCGCTTGCCGGCAAATACCTCAGGATTTTTCAGGACTGTCGCCAAAGGCACAGCGCTCGAAGGCTCCATCACTATCTTCAAACGCTTCCAGATCAGCTTCATTGCATCAACGATCTCCTGCTCGGAGGCAGTTTGAATATCGGTGACGTAGTTCCTGACGAAGTGCCACGTGAGCTCCTTCAGCGGCACTTTTAGACCATCCGCTACCGTGTCTGGTGCGTCGTCCGCAATGATGTGTCCTGCCCTGAAGCTTCGATACGCATCGTCGGCCTGCTCGGGCTCGGCAGCATAAATTTTCACTTGCGGCGCCAGATGCGAAAGCGCCAGGCAAGTGCCCGAGATCATCCCGCCGCCACCAATGGGCGCGACCAGAGCATCCAGGCTTTCAACCTGCTCGATCAGCTCGGCCGAACATGTCGCCTGGCCAGCGATAACACGATGGTCATTGTAGGGATGGACGAATTCGGCTCCGGTCTCACCGACCACTTCGGCGAAGACCTTTTCGCGGCTCGACGTTGATGGCTCGCATTCCACCACACGCCCACCATACCCCCTGACGGCGTCCTTCTTGGCCTGAGGCGCAGTCCGCGGCATGACAACCGTACAGGGAATTCCGCGCCGGCCGGCGGCATAGCTGAGACAAGTGCCATGATTGCCGCTGGAATGGGTTGCAACACCCTTTTTTGCCTGCTCGTGCGATAGGCCGAAAACCGCGTTCGCCGCGCCACGAGCTTTAAAGGCTCCCGCCTTTTGAAGATTCTCGCATTTGAAGAACAGCTCGGCTCCGGTCAGTTCATTCAGGATGCGCGAGGTCAAGACCGGCGTGCGGTGGATGTAAGGGTCGATCCGCTCGCGCCCCGCCAGCACGTCGTCCAATGTCGGAATGTACATGGATGTGTCCTCGTCACGAAGCTATCTTCTGAGCGTGGCCATTGCCCCGGCGATAGTAGTTTTGCGCCGCTGCTACGCCTGAGCCGAGGCTGATAGGCAGGCCAACATCAACCAGAACCATCTCGGCCGTCGCAATGCCCGACAGGGCCATCACATCGGTAAGGCTACCCAGATGGCCAATACGGAAAACTTTGCCCGCTACGTCACCGAGCCCGGTTCCGAACGCTACGCCATATGCTTCAAGGGCATGGCTAACGATCCTGTTCGCATCGATCCCATCGGGCACGCGGATGGCGCTGACAGTGTTCGAGTAAAGCTCGGGCCGAACTGCGCAAAGTCGCAATCCCCAAGCGGTCACTGCCTGACGAATGCCTTCTGCTATGCGATGATGGCGGGCAAAGACATTGTCGAGCCCCTCTTCGAGCAACATCTCCGTGGCAAGTTTCAGCCCATTAAGCAATCCTACCGGTGGGGTGTAAGGGTAACCGCTGTTCGCATAGCCCTTGGCCATGTCACGAACATCGAAGAAAGTCCGGGATAGTTTTGCCGTCTTGACTTCCTCAAGAGCTCGAGGCGAAAACCCGACGATGGCGAGGCCCGGCGGTAACATGAAGCCTTTCTGGCTGCCGGTGACTGCGACATCCACGCCCCAATCGTCCATACGAAAATCCATGGAACCGATGGAGCTTACGCCATCGACCAACAACATTGCAGGATGCTTAGCCTGATCGAGAGCCTTGCGTAGAGAACCAATGTCGGACCGCACACCTGTTGCGGTTTCATTGTGCGTTGCAAGAACAGCTTTAATCTGATGGCTCTTGTCTCCGGTCAGAATCTCCTCGAATGCCTGGATGGGAATGCCGTCACCCCATTCCTGTGGAACGACGATCACATCGAGGCCGTGGCGCTGGCACATGTCGATCCAACGATGGCTGAACATGCCATTGCGGGTCGCAAGGACCTTGTCACCTGGAGACAGAAGGTTTGTTAGAGCGACCTCCCAGCCGCCGGTACCGGTCGAGGGAAAGACGAATATCTCAGCCGTCGCTGTTTTCAGTACTTTTTTGACGCCTTCAAGGGCGGGGTGGAGGATCTTGCCGAATAGTGGGCTGCGATGGTCAATTGTAGGCATGTCCACAGCCTTGCGAAGCAAGTCGGGAATGTTAGTCGGACCGGGAATGAAAATTGGATTTTGGGTGCTCATGATCAGCTCCTCCTTGTCGAGGTACAGCTATCATTCAGTTGGCGCGGCGTAAATTTTTTTGAAAAAATTTTTCTTTTTAGAGTTTGTGGCGTTTTCTGTATATATTTCAGTATCTTAGTATTTTTTATCGCCACAACAATTCTTTCATTTAGTGAATTATTTTTGCTCTACAGGCGACTTTTTCCGGTGAGATTGCCGACATTTGGGCAACAGAGCAGACCGCGGTTGGCGTTGCGTACGGCTTGTAACCGCGAAGTAGGCAACGGCGTCTGACCGCACGCCTGCCTCACGGGATGGTGCTTAGCTCCTCGGTTCAGAAGCAGAGCCCGGCTCTCAGGCCGGGAAGCACAATGCCTTAGGACTGGATCGGCCACGTGCCGAGGTGCCGCAGGAAAGTGAGAGAAGGGCGGGTTTTCCGTGACGGGTTGAGGTCGGAGGAGAGGCTTCCGGCGCCGTCAGGGAGGTTTCTGCCATGAACACGCAAGTTCTCGATGCCAGTCGCCAGCTCAATGGTGGCTTCAAAGTGGATGTCACGCGCGGCGAGCGCGTCGGCCGTGTCTCGTCGGAATGGTTCTCGCGGCCCGACGACGAGCGCTTTCTATCTCTGAACGATCTGGCTCATACTGTTCGTGCGCGATCCGAAAGCAGCCGCACCCGGACCGTCGAAAGTGAGCGCATCCAGGTCGAGGCGAGCCGGAGCGATCCGGAACGGCTGAGGCTTGTCCTCCCCGGTGCGGAATTGCCCATCACCCCGACGCATTGGAGTTTCGGACAACTCGCAAGCCTCGTCGGAGCGCCCGCGGCCTATCTGCGCCAACTCCCCGCTTCGCTGGCCGGCATAAACCTGCAGTACGGTTTCGCAACGCATCGTGCAGAGCAAGTGAAGACGCTTGAGACGGGCGACGGGCGCGTGGAATTGCGTGCCGTCACCGGCCCGGACTACGGCCGCATCTACGACCACGAGCTCGTCGAGGCTGTCCAGCGCATCGCCGGCAACGGCACCGGGGACACCCGATGGAAGGTTCCGGGCGTGCTCGACTGGTCAACTGGCATCTATAATCCCGGTGTCGACATCACCAAAGACACAACAACGCTTTATGCCTCGGACCGAGATGTCTTCATCTTCCTTGTCGACGATCTCAATCCGATTGAGGCAGGCAAGCTTCCGGATGGCTCGCCCGATCTCTATTTCCGCGGCTTCTACTGCTGGAATTCAGAAGTCGGTGCCAAGACGCTGGGAATTGCGAGCTTCTATCTCCGCGCTGTGTGCCAGAACCGAAACCTCTGGGGCGTCGAAGATTTTGAGGAAATCACCATCAGACACTCAAAATACGCCGCCTCCCGATTTGCACATGAGGCAGCGCCCGCACTTCTCAATTTCGCTAACTCCTCGCCGGTACCCTTCATCAACGGCATCAAGGCATCGCGTGAACGGATCGTCGCGCGTAGCGACGACGACCGCTCTGAGTTCCTGCGCCGGCGCGGCTTCTCCAGGGCCGAGACTGCTAAAATCATAGACACCGTGCTGATCGAGGAAGGCCGCCCGCCCGAAAGCATTTTCGATTTCGTGCAGGGCATCACGGCCGTCGCGCGAGACAAACCCCATCAGGATGCCCGCCTCGATATGGAGGCGAAGGCCAAGAAGCTACTCGATCGAGCCGCCTGATCGTTACTGCATTCCGGGAGCCCATCCGGACTTCCCCTTGGTGTCTTACCGGCTCGCTGGCTGTGTGGTGCTGCCCTCCAGAGGAAGAGGGCGGCGCTTCGCTTCGTGACGGATTTCAGATCCGAGAGAGAGCTCTCGGGGTCCGTCATGGAGAACGACCATGACCAAAGCTGCCAAGAAGAAGCCCGCCGTCGCGTTGATCGTCTTTTCGCAGTCGCGCGACATTCCGTTCAACCGGATATTCCTGTCGGAGAGCAATGTGCGTGAGGTCAACGTCGAAGAAGGTCTCGACGAACTCACCCATGACATCGACCGACGCGAGGACATCGTGCAGGGTCTCAATGTCCGCGCCATTGTGGACGCCGACGGCAACGAGACCGGCGATTTCGAGACGCCGGCGGGTGGGCGCCGCTACAGGGCCATTGCGCGACTGGTGGAAGCCGGCCGCTTTCCAGCCGACGGTCCCGTCCCGTGCCTCGTCAAGAAGGCCAACGCGAAGACATCCGCCGTCGATGACTCGCTTGCGGAAAACACTGTGCGTCTCGCCCTGCATCCCCTCGACCAATTCAAGGGATTCAAGCGCATGCTGGAAAATGGAATGTCGAAAGAAGAAATCGCCGACGCCTATCGCACCACGCCGCGCTACATCACCCAGCGTCTGCGTCTCGCAACGGTGGCGCCGACCCTACTTGACGCGTATGTGCGCCAGGAAATGACGCTCGCAATGCTCGAGGCATTCACCGTCAATCCCGATCATGGGCGACAGGAGCAGGTCTGGGAGCGCATCTGCGGTTCTTGGCAGAGAGAGCCATGGCAGATCCGTCGCATGCTGACCGAGACGACGGTCCCAACTACCGATAAGCGTGCTCGCTTCATCGGCATCGACGCCTACAAAGCCGCCGGCGGCATTGTCCTGCGTGATCTCTTCTGTGACGACACCAGCGGTTGGCTGGAGGATGTCCCCCTCCTTGACCGCCTCGTCGATGAGAAGCTGCAAGGCTTGGCAGATGAGTTCGCAAGCGAGGGCTGGAAGTGGATCTCGGCGTCCGTCGAGCTGCCTTATGGCCATGCCAACGCCCTCCGCAAACTGGCCGGTTTGACTGAGGCACTCAACGAAAAACAGAGCGCGAACTGGAAAGCACTGCGCAACGAACATGACGAGCTCGAAGCCGAGTACAGCGATGCTGACGAGCTGCCCGAGGCCGTCGACCAGCGGCTTGCTGAGATCGAAACAGCACTCTTGGCCTTCGAAGACAGGCCCGTGAAGTTCGATCCCGCCGAGATCTCGCGCGCTGGTGTCTTTATCAGCATCAGTCGCGAAGGCGAGCTTGTGGTCGACCGTGGATACGTCAGGTCCGAGGACGAGGCACCGATCGTAGCCGATAGCACAGGCTGTGAGGCTGGCGGCATCGAGGACGATACCTGGCAAGCCGTCGATCGGGACGGCGTTCAGCGCACCGTCATCTCCATCGGCGGCCAACCGGCCGACCAGGAGGATGAGGACGACGGCGGCATTAGGCCCCTTCCCGAACGCCTGGTCGGCGAACTCACCGCCCACCGCACGCTCGCGCTGCAGAACGCGCTTGCCGAAAATCCCCATGTCGCAATGACAGCCTTGCTGCATCGCATGGTTATGGAGCGCTATCATTTTGCGGCTCCAACGGGATGCCTGGAAGTCTCGGTACGCCAAGCCTGTTTCGCGGCACAGGGCACAGATCTCAAGGACACATCGTCCGCCAAAGCGATCAGCGAGCGTCACGACGCATGGAAGTCCGACCTGCCCTCAGACGAAGGCGCACTCTGGGACTGGATCGCCGCACGCGATGACTCTACCCGGATGGCCCTGCTAGCCCATTGCGTCAGCTATGGTGTCAACGCGATCCATGAGCGCCCAAGCCCTTATGGCGGTTCCGGCCCGACCCCGCATAGCCTTGGTTGCCGTCTCGCTGGCGCGGACCGCCTGGCGCGTGCGACCGGTTTCAACATGGTGACCGACGCCAACTGGAGGCCGACCGTCGACAACTATCTTGGCCGGGTCACAAAGACCCGCATCCTTGCAGCTGTTCGCGAAGGTGCGGGCGAGCGTGCCGCGTGGCTCATCCAGCATCTGAAGAAGGGCGACATGGCGAAGGAAGCAGAGCGCCTTCTTGCGGATGGGGGATGGCTCCCCGAACCGCTGCAACTCCTCGGCGCGACCGACGTCGAAGAAATTGCGGCAGACGGTGACCTAACGGCTATGGGCGAAGATGGCGGTAGCCATCACACTGGGACCGAGGAGGATCCTCCCATCGCGGCCGAATGAAGCAACCCAGCCCAATTTCTGGCCCGCCGGCGACGGCGGGCCAAATCTTTTGAGGTCTATCATGGTTGAGACGCCACGCGATCTCGCTACTCGCCTTGCAATTCGCGTTGAGGCAGTGTGCCGGCACTATCTGTCAAATGGACATCGTCAAGGTCGCTATTGGCTTGTAGGCGACGTCCGAAATGCGCCTGGCCGCTCCATGTTCGTCCGTCTGAAGGGACCGGGATCAGGAAACGGAGCTGCGGGAAAGTGGACGGATGCCGCGACCGGCGAGCACGGTGACCTGCTCGACGTCATCCGCGAAAGTCTTCACCTCATCGACTTCAGGGACGTTGCCGAGGAGGCAAGATCATTCCTGTCCATGCCATCTCCTGACCCGAGCAAATGGATCGGCGATCATGTACCAGCACCGCGGGGATCGACAGAGTCCGCACGCCGCCTCCTTGCCATGACGCGGCCTGTCGGGCGAACCCTCGTTGAGCAATACTTGCGTAATCGCGGCATTACTGCCCTCAGCGAAACCAGTGCCCTACGCTACCACCCACGCTGCTATTACCGCGCAGACGAATACGCTCCCACCGAAACCTGGCCGGCGATGATCGCTGCCGTCACCGACCTTTCCGGCAAGCTGACAGGCGCGCACCGCACATGGCTCGATCCCGGAGGTTTCAGCGAAGCCAATCTCGGCCGTGCACCTCTCTCCACGCCACGGCGCGCCATGGGCAACCTGCTCGGGCACGCAGTCCGCTTCGGCGCAGGCAGCGATGTCATGGTGGCCGGCGAAGGGATCGAAACGACATTGTCCGTCAGATCCGCCATGCCTCATGTAGCATCGATGGCGGCGCTTTCAGCCGCACACCTATCCGCGATCATCTTTCCGGACACGCTGCGCCGGCTCTACATCGCACGCGACAACGATCCGGCAGGCTACAAGGCGATCGCAACACTGCTCGCGCGCATCCGTGCGGTAGGGATCGAGGCGATCATGCTCACGCCACGGCTTAGCGATTTCAACGAAGACCTCAGGCTGCTCGGTCTCGACGCATTGACCGCGAGGTTGAAGTTGCAGGTCGCTCCACAGGACGTCCCACGCTTCATGTCCTCGGCCGACTGACGGTAGGGGATCGAGGGCGGTGCCGCAGCATCGTGCGCTGTCGCGTGACGTAGGCCAGCCTTCAACGCTGCGCGGCCACATCCACGGCCTTTGAGAGGGCGATCGGGCGTCAGCCATGCCGGACAGGCAATGGCGTCGTCCGACGATTTTCCGGCGCGCCTCGATGAGGCGCTTTCCATCGCGAAACAAAATCGCCGGTCGTCGCCATCCTCCACTGCGTTCCGGCCTTCCGCTGCGCTCCAGGTGCAGGTCCATCCCGGCCGACGCCTTCGTCGCCAAGAAGGCCGCGCTGGGTGTGGCCACGAGCGAAGGAAGACCTCCATGACCGAAGAGCACGACACAGCCAACGAACCGCACCACACGTCCCCGACCGAACACGTCCTCCAGGAACTTCAGCTCTACGGCTACCGCCCTTTCGAGGATGAACCTGATCCACGCCCCCTTCCCGAAGCCCACGTCGTCTCTGGGAGCGTTGCCGACATCTTCGACGCCCTTGTGGTGGCACTCTCTGAAACGCGCCTCGAACCCGACCTCGAAGAACTGCTTTGGGGCACGGTCAATCTCTTTCACCGCGCAGTCGGTCGAATTGAACGCGAGCTCGACGACAACGAAGTCGCCCAGCGCCGCCTCCAGGGCGAACAGGACGGGTCCGAGGTGAAATCGGTCGAACTCGAACGCCTCACGGCACAGGGTCAAACCATTCTCGAGCGGCGCAATGCTTTCGAACTGATGCGCGACCAGGCAGCAGAACAGTTCGAACGCTCCACCCACTCGATCTGGCGGCCACGCACCGGCTCGATGGTCAACCATCGCAACCTTACCGCAGCACTGATCGACAGCCGTGACTTCCTTGCCGCCAAGCGACGCGCCGAGAACGAGACACTCCTGCCGGCCGGACCCAAAATTGCCTTCACTGGCGGGGTCGACTTCAACGACCACCGCTTGATCTGGGCCAAGCTTGACCAGGTCCATGCCAAACACCCTGACATGGTGCTATTGCACGGCGGCAGCCCTAAAGGCGCCGAGCTCATTGCCGCCAAATGGGCAAGCCATCGCAAGGTTCCGCAGATCGCCTTCAAGCCCGACTGGACCAAACATGCCAAGGCCGCGCCGTTTAGACGCAACGACGCAATGCTCGAGCCGATGCCGATCGGCGTGATCTGGTTCCCCGGCACGGGAATTCAGGACAATCTCGCTGACAAGGCGCGCAAGCTCGGCATCCCGGTCATGAGATCCGGCGGCACATGAGCCGCCGGGTCTTGGCTTCCCGGCTACAAGACAAGTCCCATCTTTTTAGCCGCTTGCGTGGCCAGCTTCTTGGCGCCGCCATCATTTGGATGAATCTCATCATGCCAAAGTCGGCCGATGGTGTTGCGGAAATCCACGACCAGCGCGCGCCCTCCACTGCCTTTGGCGACGCTTAGTAGCGCATCGTAGAAGCGGTCAACGAGGACTTTGACTATTTCGCGGGGCAAACGAGTGCCGGTGTCAAACCCCAACTGTTCAAACCTTCGCCCCAGATACTGCCCCCCAGGTTTTGGGATGGAGTAATCGTATCCATGCATGACAAGCTTGGTACGCTTCGGCGCACTCCACGTTATCGTCTCGCGAAGAACGGTGCGATAATCGCGGGCTACTCCTCGGAGAAAGTAATCGAACTCATCCTTCACATACGTCTTGGCGTCCTTTGAGCCGTCTCCTTCGTTAAACGGGCGCACAAAATTCTTCATGGCGTCACCGCCGAAGAAGTCGACACCGCCACCCGAAAAGACAAAGAAATCGAACGTTCCCGCGCTCAACGGCTGCTTGTACTGCTTAGCCCCAAACGTCTCGCGGAACGTGTCTCCAGGCCAGCCAATATTGTTCACATAGTACTTTTTGGCGATCACATCGACGAAAGTGTCAGGCTGCCCTGGGATATCTGTGAATATGTTCACCCATGAATCTCCCTCAGCCAAGATCTTCTTCTTGGTCGAATACGCGCGATTAGGTTTTTCGCTGAACGCCCGTTCGAAAATGGCTTGATCAGAGGCGTCTTGATGCTCTTTTCTAACATCCTTCTTGCGTCGGATGGTCAACATGAATGCGCGATCTGGATCTGGAACTACCTCGATCCCTGATGCGATTATCTTCGCACGCTCTTCGTCGTAAGCAGCCATTGTGTATCCCCCAAATTGTGAAATTCACGGCAAGTATATTGTCTCCAAATATTTGAGATGTGAAGCACCCACCAGGAGCCAGACTGCACGTTGCTGAGCAGCATCACCGGTTCATCGGCACGAAGTCCAAAACGCTCTCGATGAGAAGTCACATCCTTCATCGTCACCGGTTTACGCAAGGAGCAACACAGAATTCCTGCCATCAGCAACGGCTCCAGGCTGGGTCGCATCCCACCAGGCGTTATCGGCCATTTTCGAGCGATGAAGCAGCGGCAGGCACAATTCCCGCAGACTCTAGTAATGTTGGCACGTGGCGCGAAAGCGTTTGACGAGGTTTGATACGGCCAGACTTGCAGAATTTCGGGCGATGCGCACGGCGCGCAGTGTTGGCGGCGAGAGATCAGGATGGCACGAGGCTTCCAGAGGTACCCTCTTGATCCGTCACACTGACGCACACCAAAGCGGTCTCATCGATGAGTGCTTTTTGCCTGGGGTCGGCTTCGCCTGATCGCCTTCGGCGCAATGGCTTATCGCCACTTTCTTCCCCTACCGCTGCGCGCCATTCCTCGCGGGCAACAAAGTCGCGCCAGCGCCATCCTCCGCTTACGCTTCAGCCCATGGGTGCGCCGTCGATCACCTCCAGACTGTCGATCACCATCGAGACCGCAATGGTGCGGGCTCGAAACAGACTGGATCAAGGAGAACTACCATGGCTACCATCGGCACCTTCAAGAAGTCCGCCAACAACGAGTTCACCGGCGAAATCGTCACCCTCAGCGTTCAGGCCCGTAGCGTCCGTATCGTCCCCGAAACCCGCGCCACCGGCGACAACGCTCCCAGCCACCGGGTCTTCGTCGGCCGCGCCGACATCGGCGCCGCCTGGACCAAGCGCTCCAATGAGGGTCGCGACTACCTGAGCCTCAAGCTCGATGACCCGAGCTTCAATGCTCCCATCTTCGCCAACCTCTTCGACGATGAGGACGGTGACGGATACAGCCTCATCTGGTCTCGCCCAGGTCGCCGTAAAGGCGAATAGCGCCCCCTCTCAAGCCCGCCCGGATAATCCGGGCGGGTACTTTCCGCTTAAAACAGCCAATGGCCAAACATTCGCCTGGCCTCGAAGAAGCGAGTGCCGGCAAATTCCCCGCTACGGATCAGCAACATACTTTTTCAGAAGTTCGGACACGCCACAGGATAGGACGATTTCCGCCCCCAACCGCCCGGCGAAAGAGCAACCGGAACTTTGAAAACCGCAGCGGCGGTAAAGCCGGAGCGCGCTGGAATTTTCCTCGTTTACGCTCAACGTCAAGGCGGAGCTCCCTGGACGATGCACAGCGATCCAAACCGCCGCTAGCGCCAGAGCCGCGGTGCCAAAGCCCCTCCCCTGTGCCTTTCGGCTGATGCGGAAGTTGTGCAGGCTGATTGAACCAGGGTTTGCCCAGTACGGCAGCGCTGATCCCTCTCGCAGCATCAGGAACCCCACTGTCGCGCAGTCCACCGTCACGAGGAATGGATGGCACAAACTTGGTTCGGGCCGCCGCCTCAGCCTCTTGTAGATCGTTGCCATGCTGCCGCCAGCGAGATCTTCGTCGTGCTCATCCAGTTCGATGCCCGTCACCGAAGCAACCTCATCGATCTGGAGCAGTTTGAGAGCGATCTTCATGCGCCTGCACCGGCCAGCGCGCTCGTGTTCCCAAGCCCGTAGGCAACGCGAGTGGACTGCAGTGCGCCTCCGTCGACATCGATCAGAAGAGCAACGATCCTGCCGTGAGGATGATCAAGGACCTCGCCAAGGCGGGTAACCGACCAGCCAAGCTGCTCCAGTCGTGCCGGCCAAAAGTCCTCACACACGACACTCAGCTTGCCTATCCCTAACCTCAGGCATGCTTCGAGAAGCCCGCACAATACGAGGCCAGCTGCTTGTGACGATCCACCCGTCATTCGCAAGGATGGAACGACAAAAAATCTAGTCCACTCATAGAGATCGGCGTCTCTCGGCGGCGCACCTCTGGCAAGCATTGGGAAAACATCCGAAAGCAAATGCGGTTTCGTCGTCGGCACCAGACGAGACCCAGCGACTATGTTTCCACTGCCGGCAATTCCAAGCAGATAGATCGCGTCCCTGGTATCGAACGCGTCGATCTCCAATGGAACCGGCCTGTCGATTTCCTGCCAGTTTCGGCCAATGACGTAGATTTCATATCGAATGCGAAAATAGCGTTCGAGATGATCTTGATACGTCTGACGGTTTGACCAATCGACGATATGCAGTTTGAACGGGGTACGCACATGACGACGCGTAGCCTAGGCTGGCAAGGCCCGACTATTCCGGTTTTCTGGTATTGTCAGGGATAGATTTCCCCTCGCCGCACGGCTTCCATTGCCGCCTGGATCGTATTCACCGCGTCGCACTTATCTCTGACGTTGCTCAGATGTCGCTCGACCGTGAACCGCGAAATCCCAAGAATGCAAGCTACGTCCTCAGCTGCCTTGCCGGCTGCGATCCATGTCAGAACTTCTCGCTCTCGATCGGTCAGGGTGATCTGACGTGATTGCTCAACTTGGTCACGCAGCCGGCGAAGCGCTCGGTAGGCATGCACGCACACCGTTTCAAGGATTGGAATGTCTTCGGGCAAAACCTCGATATGTTCGCCCGCAGCGGTCACGACCGAAGGAGCTCTTCGAGGCTCATGGACAGGAACACACAAGCCATTCCTCAGTCCGAATTCTGCGGCCTCGCCCATGACCCGCAGTTGTCCAGCGGTCATCTCTTTGGGCAACAGGTCATGCCAGACAAAGGGCTGGCCGACCAAGCGGCTGCGTGAGGCGCACGGATCCTGGGTGAAATGCTCGCTGGCAAGGTAATGCTTGAGCCATTCTATTGGCCAGCCGTCATAGAGGATTTCGCGCTGCCACGGCCCACGCTGCGGCGGAGGCAGGCCCGTTATGAGCAGATGACGAAAGCCGAAAGGCCGCAAGATGCTGAGCAGTTCTTTCAAAACGTCCGCTGGCGCAACTGCGGCATCAATTCTCGCGAGCGCGCCTGTAAGCATTGCGAACATACTGGGGTTCATCACCCGCGCTCCAAAACCGCCGACTATGCGACCAGCCCGCATCGATGATGGCAGGGCCGGTCAGCCTAGTCAGGCGGATTCGGCGTTTCGCATGCAGATTGCTAACTGTAGTTTTCATTTGTCAGCGCTTTGAAAGCATTTCGCCGCCTGAGGACCGCGCTATCTCGGTTCCGACCTGGTTTCCGGATCCTTCAGAAGCTCCGCAGGCTCCACCTCCAGCACCGTGGCCAGCGCCTCCAACATGTCGAGCGTCGCATTGCGGCGCCCCGCTTCAGCACCGCTGAGGTAGGCACGGGCGCATCCGGCGAGGTGAGCCAGTTGCTCTTGCGACAACCGCCGTTCCCGGCGTAGCCGTTGCAGATTCAGACCGAATATCTTGCGAAGGTTCATCGCGTGATCTTGCCGAATGTGCACTATAATGCAACGCACTATAGTGCACATTTTCATTGACACGCGCGGTATATGCTGTTTGATCGGCTGCGGAAACCAGACCCGAGACAAGGACCCGAAGGCGTCCGGATAGTCGCTAGCAGCCTGATGCCACAAGCAGCATTCGGAAGGCCTTCTCTACAATCATGCCGTTCGACAGACCAATATTGCGTAGACGGAGCTTTCGACCACATGGCGACTATTTCCGGATACAGCTGCATCCGATGTGGCTCCGAACATGCAAGCGACATCAGGATAGATTCCAGAGGCTGTCCCAGGTGCGTTGAACAAGCCCCGGCAAACCTCCAGCCGATCTATACGCGCGGTGCAGATGCGGTTGACGACCAGGCCGATGGGGGCGTTCTCCGCAGTTCCCTTTGGCGTTACGGATCATTTCTGCCGCGCCCGAGTGGTCCGGTGGTGTCCTTGGGAGAAGGTTTGACCCCACTGCTGCCAGCAGAGCGCCTTGGGGAAGTTTTGGGCGTCCCTCAGCTCTTTATCAAGGATGAGGGGCGCAATCCGACCGGATCTCACAAGGATCGATTTTCCACAGTCGCGGTGTCGATGGCGCGCGGTCAAGGGGCTCGGGTGCTGGCGACAGCGTCATCAGGCAATGCAGGCGCATCGCTGGCAGCCTACGCGGCCAAGTCTGGGCTCGGCTGTGTTGTCGCGACATTTGCCGGAGCCGCTGGTCCGATGTTGTCGCAGATTCATGCCTATGGGGCTTCCGTTATCCCGATGGCCGACAAGAGCGACAGGTGGAAACTTCTTGAGAAGGCTGCCGATCGTCTCGGTTGGTTTGTTACCTCCCCCTATCAGCACCCCGTCGTCGGCAGTCACCCGCTTGGCATCGAAGGTTACAAAACGATCGCCTATGAGATTGCGGAGCAGGCGGACGGTCATCTGCCTGACTGGTGTGTGCTTCCAGTCTGCTATGGGGACGCCCTCGCAGGAGTAGCGGCAGGCTTCCACGACCTGCATAGGAGGGGAACGATCGCACGAGTACCAAGGCTGGTTGCTGCCGAAGTGCATGGCTCGCTTTCAAAAGCCCTCGAGAATGGCTTTGACCGTATCGAGGAGCAGGAACCTTCCTTCGAAACAATTGCTCTCTCGATCGGCACGACGCGCAGCACATACCAGGCGGTGAAGGCACTGCGCGACACCGGGGGCCATGCTGTCTGCGTATCCAACGAGAAGCTCATCCGCATGCAAAAGGCGTTGGCTGCCAGAGAAGGTCTCTTCGTAGAACTGGCTTCGGTCGCGCCTCTGGTCGCAATCCAGGATTTGCGCGATCGGCAGATCATAGCGCCGGGGGATCGGGTGGTGGCAGTTGTGACGGCCACCGGCCTGAAGGACCTCGACATTTCAGCAAATCCGGCCGCCACCCCAGCTCCATTTGAGAGTGTCGAGGCCGCATGGCAGTGGGCAACCAGGAGACATGCCACAGAACCGGCTGCTGCCTGAGACTTGATAGACTTCCGATTGCAGATTTTCAGCCGTGCTCGAGCGGCGGCAAAGCGTCGTCCAGCAATCTTCTTGACCAGCGTGTCTAACCCATTCCGCGGGAGGTTCAATTATCATCGACCCAACAACTATCTCGTTTCCCGTCCCGCTGCCGGATGCTTCAGCAAGTCCGCAGGTTCTACCTCCAGCACCGTTGCCAGCGCCTCCACCATATCGAGAGTTGCATTGCGGCGCCCAGCTTCTGCCCCGCTGAGATAGGCTCGAGCGCATCCGGCAAGATGAGCCAGTTGCTCTTGAGACAACCCGCGTTTGCGACGCAGTCGCTGCAGGTTCAGACCAAATGCATTACGAAGGTTCATCGCGGGAACTTGCCGAACGTGCATTGAGCGGGGATGGCAACAAATAGTTCGCCGGCAATATTCTCCAGCAGCCACGACATACGGCTTCCGGGCAGCTTCAAATGCCCCCTCGGCGAATGTTCCATTCAACAAGACAGCCCACCACGTGGAAGTTGGATGGCAGTGGGTAAGTGGAACAGTTCCTACCGAGCGGAGCACAGCCTGAGGCTTGCCCGCTATCAGTGGGGCTGATTTAGCTTGTCGCTACTGGCTGCGGAACTTCGGCCAGCAACCTCCTCGACCACTCGAACCTGGTCCACTCCCATTCGTCACGCGGCTCGATTGCAACAAGGGTTTCGGGTTCGCGAACGGGTGCACACGGCCAACCTGGGAGCGCTGCCAACCATTTGTCGTCATAGACCGTGTTGGCATGACGATGCCCTTCGTCGGGCATGATGACCGCGACGACTGAAGTCGGGTTGGTTCGGCCTATCCAATCGCCGACGAGAGCCGCAGCTCCGCTCGTCGGCCCCATGAAAATCCCTTGGTTGCGAAAGAGCGAATGGACGGAATGATAGGCGGCATAGGCACCAACCCAGTGTACTTCGTCGACCAGATGATGCCGGACATTTGCCGGAAGGACGCTATTGCCTAGCCCGCGCAGCATTCGCTTGCCCAAGGGCTGCCCGAAAAGCACGCTACGATGGGTGTCGACAGCGGCAATCTTCAGATGCGGATAAACCTGGCGCAGGAAAGTGCCGGTCCCGCACAGCGAGCCGCCGGTGCCAATGCAACCGACAAGCCAATCAACCTGGCCCATCGAACGAACGAACAGTTCGGCGAGGCGGGCATAGGATTGCCAGTTACCCGGACTGTCGTACTGGCGTGTCCAGAAAGTGTGCGGCTCATTCTCCATAACCGCCCTGAGATGCGCCAATCTTCCAGTCTGGTTCCCGTCGCCCCGCTCGTCCGCAAGTGCGACGACCTTTGCACCCAATCGTTCCAGCCTTTCCTGATAAGCTTGGTCGATCAAGGTGGCCGCGGTCACCAAAGTGAGATGGAATCCACGCGCTGCAGCTAGGAGGGCTACGGCCATACCGAACGTGCCCGAGGTTGTCTCGACAATGTGGGCGCCGGCCTTCAGCTCTCCCGACTTCTCGGCCTGATCGAGGATGAAGCGAGCTGGCATCAGCTTCATCAAGGGGAACGCCGCCGCAACGACGTTTGGGCCGAGCCGAGCAAGACGCGGTGTTTCCAGCGCCCTGAAATAGTCCACGTCAAAGGACATGAGTGCCCTCCTCCACGTTGATTGGGAAGATGCCGATGTCCTGGAATCCGCGGTTCTCCAATGCTGAGATGATCGTATGAATACTCTCGCGACTGGCTGATTGGGCATCGAGCATAAGCCCGAAAAGGGATCCGCTATGCGCCACCTGGATCCCGCAAGCATGATGGTGAGCTGCGATATCGACGACGACGTCGAAATATGGCTTGGGGAGGTGTCGCTGGCTGATACGAGCGCTCATTGTCGCCGCCTGACCAAGCAAGTGTGCATCCTGGTAGCGCACACACCGTCCAACCATTCCTCGAAGAACGCGGAAGAGCTGGATTTCCTCGGGGCTGTACCGTGCCGGAACCAGTTCGAGCGTATCGACCCCAGCAGTAGCGTCTCCCTTGAAACCTACGAGGACGAATGGCGGCAACGAACCGCCGAAGTGCTCGAGCACTACCCCTTCCCGTTGCGCGAATAGCAACGCCTCAGTTTCAAACGCGATCGCATCTGAAGCGACTTCCGCGGCGACCGCCAACCGACTGCTCGTCGAAGGCAGAAATCTCGCGCCCAGGGCGGCTGCCACCGCTCGCGTTGAAGCAACGACATCAGCGGTGGACGAACCATAGCCATGCCCCACCGGAATATCGCTCTCGATCTTGAGACGCCCACCCAGGGATGGATATCCAAGATGCGCCAACGCCAGTTGCGCAGCACGTAACGCCTTTTCCCGGCTCGGCGGCTCGACGCCGAGCTTGCCGCTCCCATCGAGCACAATCCACGCAGTGGACCGAAGACTATCAATTGGAAGGGTTACGAGACCACGGTGCAAGCGCCCACGATCGTCCTCAAATACGCCCTGAAGGAGCTCGCCGTGATGGCCGAATGCACAACCCTTTGCCGGCTTTGCCAGCATGGTAGGTTCTGGATCGTTGGCTACAACGGGCATGGCCCCACCTCCGAACGACTTGGTGCGTTGGAATGATGGGGCTATGGTTTCGGCGCGTCACTTCCTGGAAACTGGTATTGACCTCACACTTGCGGCCGTTTGAGCTAGCCGAAGTGACAGACGTAGCCCCAAACGGCTCGGCCGCTCAGGCGGGGCCCGAACTGCTCTGGGCTTCAATCCAGTCACCCAGCTAGCCAAGCGACTGAAAGCCGTTATCCCAGCGAGGTTCGGACCATCGTCCTTTGGCAATCAGCGCTCTGACGTGGATGAAATAGGACTCGGGGCTAAGGGGCACCTTTCGTCGGTGCCGCCGACTGTTGCAGAGCCAACATGCCGCCACGACATTGTCACTCGTATCTTTGCCGCCATCGCATCGTGCGAGAAGGTGCTCCGCCGTGCATCTGCTGGAACCAGTCCCATCGGCTGGTGACATGAGGCGCCTACAATACCAGCAGTGACCGTCTTGCCGGTTGTAAGCGTCGTCGCGCAGTTTTCTGAGTTTCGGCATGCCAACTTCCAAGATCGATGATGATCCAGAAAGTTGCCGCGACCTGCATAGGCGCCCCTGCACTCGGCCGCTAAGAACGGGCAACGGACGGGGCATTGACCCGACCCTGATGTGTGCAAAAGGATGATAATCCGGTTTTACAATCGCCTCAAGAACAGCCAGGGGAGATCGGGAGTTCGACAAAGCGCCCCATCTTGGTCATTGCCCTGCCGGTAGGCGGAGCCCAGAAGCCGACACGGGCGAGCCAGGGCACATTGGCACCTTTGCATCCCAAGGCGGGCATGAACTTCTTAGGTTGGGGCGGCGCGGACTTTCCAAGTGCTAGGTTGTTAAGGTGCTATCGAAAGCGCTCGGCGGGGATGTGATGCGCTGGGTGAAGCCAATACTCGACCTCGGGTAGTTGCCCTGCGCCCCCGATCGCTGCCTCAAGCACCTGTGGAATGCCCCCGTAGAATAGAAGGATTGCTCGCTCATAGCCCGCACGATCCCTAAACTGCGATAGAGTCAGAAGGTCTTTTTCAATGCCCTCGCGGCGCGCATTACCTGGCTTGACCTCAATCACGCAATGGTTGCCATCCATGTGGCCGGGAGTGTGCACTAGGAGGTCGGGCGCGGCGACGCGTGCCTGAATGCGCCCCCACTGAGGATGCGCTCGCTTATCGACTTCGCCGTTAAGGGAAAACCGAGCGTCTCGTGGCCAGACCGATCTCATCTGATGATATAGTTCGTAACAGTAGACGCGCTCCCGAAAGACTGGGTCGCCTCCATCCACAGGCAACTGGAAATAGATGACATCAATAGCTGCCGTGGCTTCCCGAATGATGCGGTCTAGTTGTTCCATTTTTCTCCCGACAGTGTGATCGATGTTCGCCTTTCCTTATGAGGCGAGCAACTCCATAGCCACAAATGGCAAGTCGTATAACAACGCCCCCTTGATCGGCTTTTGACGCCAGCCTACATGTTATTGATACGCGGTAATTCGCCGTGGGGCACTATCCATTCTGCTTCGTTTGTCGCGGCGCGCCCGGTCCGGCTTTAGCCGATCCGGGTTGTCGAACGACATGCGCCTTCCGGCGCGAGCACCGGTGGTCGCGCTCATCACGGGGTCTGCAGGATGAGGGCACGATGGTTACGATTACCAAGGAAGCCGAGGGCTACCTCGAGGCGCTGGCGGACGAGCTCACGATCTCACCCACCAGATATGAGCAGGCGGTCGCTCGGTACGAGTCTCTAGGCAAGTGGCTGCATCGCGACGCTTCGAAGGTGAAACAGTACGACCCGCAGGTCTACTCGCAGGGTTCGTTCCGGCTGGGCACGGTCATCAAGCCCGAGGACGAAAACGGCCAGTATGACATCGACTCGGTTTGCGAGTTGACCGCCCTGACGAAGGAACAGTTGACCCAGTATACACTTAAGGAACTGCTTCGGGTCGAGATCGAGGCGTATCGCACGGCACAGGCGATGGTGAAGCCGCTCGGCGAAGGCCGTCGTTGCTGGACTCTGGAATATGCCGACGGTGCCCAATTCCACATGGATATCGTGCCGGCGCTCCCAAATGGCACGTCCACGCGGTTGTTGCTGGAGTCTCGCGGCCTAGACGCGCAGTGGGCCGGCACGGCGATCGCCATCACGGACAACAAGCACCCTCTGTTCTATCAGCCCACCACCGAATGGCCCCGTTCCAACCCGAAGGGCTATGCCAACTGGTTCCGTTCGCGGATGGCTGTGGCTTTCTCGCGCAAGCGCCGCAAGCTTGCTGAAGCGGCCCAAGCCAGCGTTGAGAGCATTCCCGAATACCGGGTTGTCACCCCGCTGCAACAGGCGATCATGATCCTGAAACGGCATCGCGATCAGATGTTCGCGGAACGCAAGGATGTCAAACCGATCTCGGTGATCCTCACGACCCTGTCCGCCCACGCATACGAAGGCGAGGAAACAATCGGCCAAGCCCTCGTTTCGATCCTGACCAACATGCACCGCTTCGTCGGCTTCGATGGCGTCCGGTCCTACATACCTAACCCGTCTGACCCGCTCGAGAACTTCGCCGACAAGTGGGCCGATCATCCGGAACGCCGGGCGGCGTTCTTCGAATGGCTGGAGGCAGCCAGGCGAGACTTCTTCTATGCAGCGCAGGTGACCAGTCGTCAGGTGATCACCGACTCCGTTGCTCCCCGCATCGGTCGTGGCCTTGCCGAGAGGGCCAGGGATCGTGCGGCACCAAAGCCGGCTTCATCGCTCCTGCGTCCCGCTACGGTAGCATCCGCCGCGGCGGCTGCACCAACCTTCCCTGCGGAGGCGCGCGTTCCGGGCAAACCGGCAGGGTTCGGCGGCAGATGATCTGGTGGGTTTCGGATCCGGGCCGGGGCCTGTCGGAGCGGCTTGCGATCGCTCGGCTCGAGCAGTCTGCCGACTGGCTTCAGAACGTACGGTGGCGCCTCGACGGCCTGAAGTTGCTCCTGGATCTCGAGATTGTCGAAGCCGAATCCAGGTGGCGTCTCGTGATGCACTACCCGGACTTCTTCCCTTCTATCCCGCCGTTGGTGTTCAACGCGGACGGCGAACGTCTATCCGGACATCAATATGGTCTATCAGGCGAACTTTGCCTGGAGTATCGACCCGACAACTGGGAGCTTAGTTGGACTGGCGCGATGATGATCGAAAGCGCGCATCGGCTACTCGTTGGGGAGAGCGCGGAGCTGGCGAGCCACGGTGTTCAGTCGGCTCATGCCGTATCCGAAGGCCAGCGTCTTCGCGGGAACTATCTCAGGCTGGTCATGCCCGAGGAACCATTGCGACTGATCCAGGCGATGGCTGACGGCCACGCGGAGCCGATCGAGGTCGAAGAACACTATTATGGCGAAGCCGCGGTTGCCCATCTGACCGCCCTGGGTGGGGACAGTGATCGGATATGGCATCGGAGCAAGCCGGTCTCGACTGCATCCAACTACAAGGGCACCGCCATTCGTGTTCCACGGGGTCTAAAATTTCCGGGACCGGCCACCGAAAAGACCCTGGAGATTGCCCTCAAGTCTGCGGGCATCACCACCGAATATCCGGCGTGGCCGCCTGCAACCTACCTGCTGGTAGATGACACGAACGCGTGGTTGGCGATGGTCCACCGCAAGGCGGACGGTGGCGTTCAGGATTACGGCTACGCCACGTTTGTTATCGATGCCGACCAACAGCGACTGCCCACCACGAACGCGGCGCTGGCCGACAAACGGATCGCGCTGATCGGATGCGGGTCACTCGGATCGAGGACAGCGGCAATGCTTGTGCGATCGGGTGCCCGGAAGCTCGAACTGTTCGACGACGACATTCTCTCTCCCGGTAACCTGGTGAGGAACGAGTTGGATTGGCGTGGTGTCGGGGCGCACAAGGCCAAGGCACTGCGGGCGCGGCTGCTCGAAATTGCCCCCGACGCGAAGATCACGGTGCAGATAGTGAACCTTGGTGGCCAGGAGAGTTCTGAGTGGACCGCCACCGCGCTGGAGACGCTTTCCAACTGTGACCTGATCATTGACGCTACGGCGGACGCGACTGTTTTCGGCCTCGCTGCTGCCGCCGCGAGATTCAAGGGCCGCCCAATGGTATGGGGCGAGGTGTTCGGAGGAGGGATCGGCGGAATCGTTGCGCGGTCCCGACCCGGTCGCGACCCGGCTCCCGACGTGGCGCGCCGCCAAATCTTGACGTGGTGCGACGGCAAGGGCGTCGAGTGGGAGATGCCCTCTCGACAGGTGGAGTACGGCATCCTGCGGGCAGATCAGGCCCCGTTGATCGCAGACGACGCCGACGTTTCCGTGATTGCCGGTCACCTAGCGCGTCTCGCGATCGACACGCTTCGCGACGGAGGGAGCCAGTTCCCCGCTCCGGCGTATGCAGTCGGCCTCGGTGAAGGCTGGATATTCTCTGCCCCATTCGATACGCACCCCATCACCTATACCGGTACGGAAGGCTGGGACGCGGGCTCGTCGCCCGACGAGGTGAAGCTGAAAGAGCTCGTAACCCTCCTCTTCCCCGAACAGGCCCAAAATGCAGATCGCCCTGCCTAGCTCTGTCCGCAAGAAGATTTGCAGGGAACTGTCGTTATCAGGGCGTCGGGAAACCGGGGGCTTGCTGCTTGCCGAGCAACTAGACGACGAAGGGCGATTTCGGGTCGTGGACGTCACGGTAGACCCGAGGGGCGGCGAGAGCGCGTACTTCGAGCGCCGCCCGGAACTGCACACCCAGGCACTGGAAGCCTTCTTCGAGAAGAATGGCAACGACTTCGGTCGTTTCAACTACTTGGGGGAATGGCATTCCCATCCAAGCTTTCCGGTGAGCCCCAGCACGACCGACATCAGGACCATGCAAGCGATGGTCGAGGACGCCGGAAACATCGACTTCTCGGTCTTGATGATCGTTCGGCTGCGGATGTTCGTGATGCTGCAGGTCGGAACGTACCTGTTCATGCGCGGCCAGGGCCCGCAACGCGTCGAGATGATCGACGACCCGATGTCACGACCGAAAAGAAGATTCATCTGAAGGCGTCGCCTTCGGTGCGGCAATTGGAGGGGCGACATGTCCAAGACTGCTATTCCACCAAAAGTTGCAAACGCGCTTTGGGCAAAGGCTGGGGGGCGGTGTCAGTTTCGTGGATGCAACAAGCTCCTGATCGGTGACCTGATCGCCGGCAAGCGTACGGGCAAGTTCGGTTATATCGCCCACATCGTCGCCGACGAGGCTGGAGGTCCCAGGGGTGATCGCGTGAGATCGCCCCTGCTAGCGCAAGACATCGACAACCTGATGCTGATGTGCCCCGTCCACCATAAGGCGATCGATGTGGACTATCTGGCCGACTACCCCGAGGACGTCCTCCTGGCTATGAAAGCGGAGCATGAGGACCGCATCGAGATCGTCACCGACATGGATGTCGACCGTGTCTCCCATGTCGTCAGGTTCGCGGCGACTATCGGCCAGCGTGACTCCTTGGTGACAACCCGATCGATCTTCAGCGCCATGCCTCCGGATCACCATCCCGCCGAAGGCCGGACAATCGACATCGAGTTGATCGGGTCGGAGCGCAAGGATCACGAAGAAGTCTACTGGACCGAGCAGAACGAGAATCTGGAGCGCCTTTTCGCGCGCAAAATCAACGAACGCATCGAGCAGCGGGAGATTCGCCAACTCAGCGTCTTCGCGTTGGCGCCGCAGCCGTTGCTCATCCGTCTCGGGACGCTTCTTGGCGACATAGTGCCGGTCTCGGTGCATCAAAAGCACCGCGAACCAGACACCTGGAAATGGTTGCCCGACCAGCCGCGAATTGCCTACGAAGTCAACGAGTATGGCGGCAGGAAGGACGTGCCGGTCGCGTTGAAGCTTGCCCTGAGCGCCACGGTGAATGACGGCCGCATTACCTCGGTATTGGGCGAAAATACTGCCATCTGGTCAATCACCTGCGACCAGCCCGGCAATGACATCATGCGGCGAAAAGACGACCTCGCCGCCTATAAGCATTTGCTGCGCGCCCTCTTCAACCGGATCAAGGCTTATCATGGGGAAGGCGTGTTGTTGCATGTCTTCCCGGCAGTGCCGGCGTCCGTAGCGGTGGAGACGGGGCGAGTATGGATGCCGAAAGCGGACCTCGCGATGAAACTCTACGACCAGAACCGAACTGCGCAGGCTTTCGTCCCGACGATCACGATCGGCTAATAAACAGCGGCAGGGGAGCCCTCGCCCCCCGCTATTAAAAGCCCTTCAGAGGGGCGGAATTGGTTATCTGCCACCTGATCTCCTCAACGAACCGCCAGCGAAGAGCACCCCAAGTGTGCCGAGTGTCCCAGGGTTTGTGCGGTCGTCGCCGAAGACAGCACTGTCCTCTCTGCAGGCTTCGGCGGTGAAGTTGGCAGGGCACACGCGGAAACTAACGTCTTCATTTGATAGTTGATGGCCACATAGTGGACATTCCGCTTGCGGCCCCAGACCAGCCGTTCACCGCTCGATCGCGAGGCGTACGCAATAGCTGGACGGCAAACAGCAGAGCTAAGCCAATCCTTGAGCGGGCATCGGCAGACTGATAGCATTTGCGCGCGGAGGCAGTCTGTCCGCAGGCCGGCGCAACTTTGGAAGACTCAGCCGGGAGGCGCCGGCCAAGTTGTAGCGCCGCATGCGCAATCAGCTTCGAACGCTCAATGCACCTAAGATCGCGGCTAGCTCAGGTGCCATCGAGCCGATTTCGCTAACATGGATGCCTGACAAGCTTTCCAGCTTTTTTTCGCTCTCATCAGTGAGGGTGAGCAGGACCCTTCGGCCGTCGTGAGGATCTTGGCTTCGTAGAACCAGTCCGGCTTCTTCCAGGCGCTTGGCCAGCTCGGCGGCGCTGTGGTGTTTTACCAACAGCCTTGTCGCCAGATCTCCCACGGATAATCCTTGCTCGCTGCCAATCCCCTTGATGGTCAGCAGTGCTTGATGCTGTTGCGCCGTTAGACCCGCTTCGATGGCAGCCGCCTCGCTGAATGCGAGAAACTTCCGGATAGCATAGCGAAAATCCGCAAGGCCTCGGTAATCGACGCCGCCCATGACGGGTACGTCGTTACCTGTGTTCTTTAGCTCGGTTTTTTTGATCACGGTCATTTCAGTTTCCAAATTTATATCGTATTGCGATATAAATTTCTCAAGCCCTTCGAGCGACCAATGCCTACATCGACCCCGAACAGGACTCCAGTCTACGAGCGCAAATCTGACGGCCCATTGTTTCCGAGACAAAAGCCGAGGCTAGGTGACTTCACAGCCGACAGCAGGGTGTTGTTGTTGATGGCAATCGCCATTTTGGTCGGGATTGCGTCCGTCGGCACCGCTTGGGTGCTCCTTAGACTGATCACGCTTTGTACGAACATTGCCTATTTCGGCCGCGTCTCGCTCGAGGAGTTGCCGATTACCGACTCTCCTTGGGGGGTATGGGTGGTTATCGTCCCAGTCGTGGGCTGCCTTATCATTGGATTGATGGCGCGGTTCGGATCGGAAAAAATCAGAGGCCACGGGATTCCGGAGGCGATCGAAGCGATCCTAATAGGACGGAGCCGTATCAGCGCGAAGGTGGCCATCTTGAAACCCCTGTCTTCCGCGATCTCGATCGGGTCAGGTGGCCCGTTTGGCGCCGAAGGCCCGATCATCATGACGGGAGGCGCGGTTGGCTCCCTCATAGCGCAAATGGTCCATTTGAGCTCCGGCGAGCGTAAGGCACTGCTCGTTGCGGGTGCGGCTTCGGGAATGACCGCAATATTTGGCACGCCTCTCGCGGCAGTGTTGCTTGCTATCGAGCTGCTGCTGTTTGAATGGAAGCCCAGAAGCTTTCTTCCGGTGGTCGTTGCCGTTGTAGTGGCGGCTGCCTGCCGCACGCTACTGCTCGATCCGGCGCCCCTCTTTGCATATGCAGGTCAAATGGGGGCTTCGCCCATCAACTTCCTGTCATGGGCAGCGATAGGGGTGATCGCCGGGCTGGGCTCGGGAGTGTTGACCGCCATGGTATATGGTTCGGAAGACCTGTTTCAAAAACTGCCCATTCATTGGATGTGGTGGCCGATGATCGGCGGCCTGGTGGTGGGACTTGGAGGGTTGATCGAACCAGCAGCGCTTGGCGTGGGGTACGACAACATCCGCCATCTCCTGGCAGGCGACCTTGGTTTCACCGGCGCATTGCTTCTCTTGGTCGTCAAGGCGATCATTTGGGCGGTGGCGCTTGGGTCCGGCACTTCAGGAGGTGTACTCGCTCCACTTCTGATCTTTGGAGGTGCGATAGGTGCGCTGTTGACACCGATATTGCCGAGTGCAGATCCGGGTTTCTGGTCGCTTCTGGGCATGGCAGCGATGATGGGTGGCACCATGCGCTCACCACTCACGGCAACGCTTTTTGCTGTGGAACTTACCGGAGACCAGCACGCGCTGCTGCCGCTTTTGGTCGCTTGCGCAATCGCCTATGCAACCACGGTGCTTCTTCTCAAGCGGTCCATCCTGACCGAAAAGATTGCGCGCCGGGGCCTGCACATCACGCGCGAGTACCAGGTGGATCCCTTCGAGCAAACTTGGGTGCGCGATATCATGGTCCATAAACCGGACGCGTTGGATGCTTCCTGGACCGTCGGGCAAACCGTCGACCACTTCATGAACCTGGAGCACCGTCACAAGAGCTATCCTGTTATCACATCTGATCAGGTTGTGGTTGGCATGGTCTCACGCGGTGACGTGCTTGGATGGATGACAAACGGCGACGCGGGGGTAGAAGGAGGGGTGCTTTCGGAATTTGTAGGCTCGGATGTGGTTTCCGCGAGTCCGGACGAACTCGTCAGCCACCTGGCCGACCGCATGTCGGCCAATGGGGTTGGCAGAGTCCCGGTCATTGATGGCGACGGCCGACTGATTGGCCTGGTGGCGCGCAAGGATCTTCTTGCGGCTCGGGCCAGACGCATGGCTGAAGAACGGGATCATGCGCGGCTTCTGGGGCGAAACGCCCTCGATTAAAGGGGCACTTTGGCTGTCCAATCGGAAGCCTGAGGGTACAATTCCGGTCGCTCGATCAAGATGCTCGTTCGCCTGTTCGCTGGCACTTCACGATCCATGCTAAAGACGTCGTTGGTCGAATTGACGGTACAGAATTAGCGCCTCCAAACCCAAAAGTGCGGGCGCACCCTTTCGTGAATTCTCATTGATTGGCTCGACCCTTACCCAGCAGTTCATTTTAGTGCTGACTAACTTTGCTTTGGGGCATTCAGGCAATGGCGGGGAGTACAGCCAATGAAATATCGCGAGGTGCAGGAGCAGCTAAGGCTAGTCGGCATCATGATCAGCAAGAGAGGCGACAGCATTCGGGTCAATCATTTTTCCGGAGCCCCCGAAACGGCATACGTTACATCAGATTTGCAAGAGGCACTTCGGGCCGGCCTCACCATGGCCAGACCCAAACATTTGCCCGCGAACTGGTGCGCGCAACGCCACGCATGAATAATCGATGGTCAAGGATGAAGACTTCCTGACGCAAGGCTCCATATGGACCATTCGTCGGAGGTGATCACCCCGGTTCCCGCTGCGCGGCGCTATGCTGAACCTCCTTAGGTCACCTTGTTAACCGAGCGAATGGCCGCGAATTTGCTTCGACCACCTCCCGGCATTGCCGTCCTGGCAGACGGTCCGGGGTCTTCGCTTTATACGCTGCTTCTTATGGGGCGTTGTGAAACGGGCGTATCCGGCCGTTTGGCCGTCCAGTCACGGGCGCATTAGTGCCATCCAGCAACGCTGTTCACATTAGCCAGCGGTTTACTACCGGCCGCGCCGCCTAGAACCAGGACGGCCGGCTTAGACGTGCTCCAGCTGAACCTTACCCGCTCGAGCATTGTAATAATTCTCTGGACTCGATTTAGGCAATTGAACGGCAACCTCATGACACATTTGTGTTTCGCTGCTGACAAAAGTCCGCTACCGAAAAGGCATGGGGGCTTATCCGCCGGAGGGAATGTGATGACTGAAGTATTGCTAAAGCCCAATAATCAGCTGATTGAGCTCACTGCCGATATCGTCGCAGCCTATGTTTCGAACAATCCCGTCCCGGCAGGAGAACTGCCTGGCTTGATTGCCCAAATCCATTCCAGCATCAGCACTCTTGGCGCGCCGGCAGCGCTGGTAGAAGTGCCATTGACGCCGCGGACATCGATCAAGAAGTCCGTCACGCCCGACTACCTGATCAGCCTCGAGGACGGCAAGCAGTACAAGACGCTGAAGCGTCACCTCACCATTCGCGGTCTGACGCCTGACCAGTATCGCGCCAAGTGGGGGCTGGCGGCGGATTATCCAATGGTTGCGCCTAGCTATTCGGCCCATCGATCACAAATGGCCAAGAGCTTTGGTCTTGGCCGCAAGCCTGCTGAAAAGAAACCGGCAAAGCGGGCTGGACGCAAGACGAAGGCGTAGCTGCGTCTCCCACGTACTCGGGTCCTCTCAGGATGCAGCACCACAGCCAGGTCGCTCGTTGATTATCTAGGCGCAAGGCCGGAAATCGCGCCTGTTTGTCAGCGCCTAGCTTCCGATAGTTCCGGTTCGAGTACAGATGTAGGGGAAATCACCCGAACGATGCTCGGCCAGGATTGGCGGGGCTGAAAGCCTAGGCATTCGCAAGTTGCGCGAAATGTCGCCCCAGACACGCTTGCGTTGGTTGACCTTGCGTTAGCTATATCTAATTTGCGGGCAGGCTCCTGCCGCCCCCCAAGGCAACACATGAGCTTAGCGCCAGCTGTGGCTAACCCCCACCCCGCCCGGCCGCAGTTGGCGTGCCCTCCAACCTTCGTTCACTACGTGCGATAGCTATGGATGAGGCGGACGCCAACACCGCCACCGTTTTCTGCAATGAATTCTACACCTGCTTGCTCCAGAGCTCGCTGAAGTGCGTCACAAGTTACTTTGTTTGCCTTAAGCGGCCCGGAGATCGGCTCGAGCCGTTTTATCGTCGGAACCGATACTTTCGACTTCTCTGACAAAGTCTTTTGATCCCAACGCAACAAGGCCCTTGCGGCACGTACATGTTCGCTCGTCAGAACCAAGGTGCCGGACGTCTTGTCTTCATCCATGCGGGTTGACTATACTTTTGGCATCATATAGTACTTCTGGCATCATAATTCCGCTTGTGCCGGAGGGGACCACAGGTCATCTGTGAGCCTTTTGGTAGGTGGTGATGCGGTTGAACAAGGTGCGCTAACACCCTGTTCAACCTGACCAAACCCAAGCTGGTTGGAGCTCGGATCATGGCTGATTCCGACAATACCACAGCTTTGCCTTTCGTCATCCAAAGGGGACGAAGGAAGAGCTGTGCTGTGGATGACGATGGGGTAGTTGGCGGTTTTGTACATGCTGCGCGTTTGCGTGCACCGCTCGATCCGTGTGTTGTTCTTTTTCAGGAGTGGGAGCAGGCGCACCACATGGCGGTGGTTTTGTGCCGGCTTCAGCAGCGCCTCGAGATAAGGATCAGGAACGCCCTGGCTTCTCCTAAGCCCGATGAAGGACCTGAAACGGACGACCAGAGGATGCAGCAAGCATCGGTGCTGGCCGCTCGTCAGGCACGTTGGGACGAGCTCGATGTGGAGGTCGGTTACTCACGAGCCCGTGCTGCCGAGGCGCAAGCTGTTGAGGCCGAAGAAGAAATCCTCGACGCTGTTGCCACCACTCCCGCTCAGTCATTTGCCGGAGTGATCGCCAAACTGAAGATTATCGTCGGCGGTGGCGAGAACATGGGGGATATGTCGGCCTTCCCTTGGCCGCAAATCCAGTCGGTCTTGGCGGACCTCAAAGCATTGGGCGGCGGCTTGGACACTGAGGCCAATGACCTTCACCCATCCGTGTCCGACAGCAAGACGACCATCAAAAGCCATCCACGGTGAAGCTGAACGCAGGGCCTTTGCAGGATCGCAGGAGGCGAGACTGCAATGCCACGCGGCCGCGCACCAGCGCGCCTGCATCGGCGGGAGGCACATTTTACAACAATGGGAGAGAGAGAATGACCTTCAGAAGTTCTGTACGCCTGCGGCTTGCCCTCATGTGGGGCGCATTGCTTGCGCTGATCTTCGTCATGCCTGGCGGCACGGCCTTTGCCGAGACGACGAAAGAGCGTGTCCTGCGCGAAGGCAAGATCGTCATCGGCATCCACAACCGGACGCCATGGGGTTTTCGCGATGAAGCCACAGGTGAGGCCAAGGGATGGCATCCGGACCTGTTGCGGGCTGCCTTTTCCGAACTCGGCGTCAAGGAGCTCGACATCAGGGTCACCGAGTTCGGCGCCCTGATCCCTGGGCTGCTCGCCGGCCGCTTCGATGCTGTTGCATCAGGTCTTTCCATCACCCCGGAGCGCTGCCGGCAGGTCGCCTTCGGAGCACCCGATCTGAAGGTGCGTGACTCAGCCATTGTGCTCGCCGGTAATCCAAAACAGATCCATGGCTTCGAAGATATCGTCAGTCAGAAGATCATCATGGGTGCCGGCCGCGGCAGTGTGTCGGTCAGGAATGCGACTGCAGCCGGCGTGCCGGAAAGCAACATGCTGCTGTTCCCCGACATTGAAGCGAACATCTCGGCCCTGCGCTCGGGCCGCATCGATGTGACAGTGCTGTCGTCTCCCACCGCAATAGGGCTGTTTGCGAGTGGGAAGCTTCAGGGCCTGGAGAGTGCCACCCCCTTCGTGACGACAGACGAACAGGCCACATATGCCGCTGTCGCCTTTCGCAGCGAAGACGAGGACCTGCGAGCGTTGTGGGATGAGAGGCTTGTTGCCCTGACGAAGGACGGTACGGTCACCAAGGTCATGGCCAGATATGGCTTTGGCGAGACCGAGATCGTGCCCGATACCGTCACCGTCGAGAAGCTCTGTGGTGGTGGCACGTCCGGTGCCGGCAAATGAGCATCCTCGAGATCTGACTCGGTATCCTTCAGGGATTTCGCGTCACCGCTCTGGTGACGCTCTACGGCCTTGTCTTTGCCATTCCCTTCGGACTCATCTTCGGCGTTGCCCAATACATGTCCACCGGCCCGGTGCGGTTCGTGGTAACGTCGGTCATCGAGTTCTGGCGCAGCTCCGCCGTCATCATCCTGCTCTTTGTGTTCTATTATGCGCTGCCTATCGCCGGACTGGCACTGTCGGCGATGACAGTCAGTGCCATGGTGCTCGGGCTCAACATTGGCGGTTATGCCAGCCAGGCCGTCAGAGCCGGCCTGCAGGCGCTGGACCGTGGCCAGAAAGAAGCTGGCCACGCGCTTGGACTGTCGCGCGCCACCATCCTGTTGCGCATCGAACTGCCGCAGGCGCTGGTGGCGATGAGCCCGACCTTCATCAACCAGCTCATCCAGCTGGTGAAGGCGACATCGCTTGTCTCACTAGTCACGCTCACCGACATGACCTTCCGCGCCAAGGAGATCTCGCAGATCGAGTACGACCCCGTACCGATCTACAGCTCGCTGCTGCTCGCCTACTTCATCGTCTGCTATCCGGTCGCCCTGTTCGGGCGCTGGGTCGAGCGACGGATCAATCCGGCAAGGGAGGCGCGTCGTGCAGTTTGATATAGCCTTTGCGCTTTCGACCGTGCCAACCATCCTTGGTGCCATCAGCATGACGCTGCTGGTGGCAGCCGTCAGCTGCGTTGGAGCCTCCGCAGTCGGCTTCGGCTTCGAGCTCATCCGCCGCTCCGGAGGCTGGGGCGGCCTGTTCGTACGCTTCGTGATCGACTTCATCCGGGCAACGCCGGTTCTGGTCTGGCTCTACTGCCTGTATTTCATCTTGCCGTTCTACGGCATTCGCCTTGGTGCGCTTGCCACAGGCATGATCGGGCTCAGCCTCTATTACAGCGGCTATCTCGCGGAGGTGTTCAAGGCGGGCATCGATGCCATTCCCAATGGCCAGGCGGAGGCCGCAAGGGCACTGGGTCTCGGCAGGATCGATATGACCATCTTTGTCATCGCACCGCAGATGTTGCGCAACATTGCTGCACCCATGGGCAACTACTTCGTCTCGATCCTCAAGGCGACGCCTTATCTGGCGGTGCTTGCGGTGCCGGAGATGTTGGGCCGTGCCTTCGACATCGCATCCGAGACCTATCGCTATGCCGAGCCACTGACGGTCGCCGGCCTCATCTTCCTCGGTCTCGCACTCCTCATTTCGTTGGCCATCAAACGGCTCGAGATCAGGCTGCTTGGGCCGACAATGAGATAGCCGAGCGACCGGTAGCCCGATGGCCGATGACGTCCTCACAAAACCAGACACCTAGCTCGCTGCTTTCAAGCGAACTGTAGAGAGACCCCATGACCCAGACAGACGACAAACCTGCCGTCCAGATCTCCTCGCTCAATAAGTGGTATGGCACCTTCCATGTGTTGAAGGAGGTCAACCTCACCATTCCAAGCGGATCCCGCTTTGTGATCTGTGGACCCTCCGGTTCGGGCAAGTCCACCCTGATCCGCTGCCTGAACGGGCTTGAAGCCTACCAGCAGGGAACAGTGACGCTGGGCACGACCCGGCTGGGCGATAATGCCAGGGAGACAGCACTCGCCCGCAGGCAGACCGGCATGGTGTTCCAGAGCTTCAACCTGTTTCCGCATCTGACGGTATTGTCGAACTGCACGCTCGCCATTCGCCGTGTCCTTCGCATGCCGCGCAACGAAGCCGAGAGCCTGGCGCGGCATTTCCTGGAAAAGGTCCGCATTCCCGAACAAGCCGGCAAGTACCCTGCGCAGCTGTCAGGCGGACAGCAGCAGCGGGTGGCGATTGCGCGTGCGCTCTGCATGAACCCGCGCCTGATGCTGTTTGACGAGCCAACCTCCGCGCTCGATCCCGAAATGGTCAAGGAGGTGCTCGACGTCATGACCGGACTGGCGCACGAGGGCATGACGATGATCTGTGTCACCCATGAGATGGGTTTTGCCCGCGAGGTTGCCGATCAGGTCGTGTTCATGGATCAGGGCAGCATTGTCGAACAAGCTTCGCCAGTGGCGTTCTTTTCGACACCCAACCATCCCCGCGCCCGGTCCTTCCTCAACACCCTGTTGCACTGACATGGAGATGGCGCCGGCGGGCGAGACGCGCATCTGGACAACTGTTGACTTCGACCAGGACGGCAAGCAGCACGATTGGCTGCGATTGCCGTTCTCGACGGACCAGTCCGCCTATGGCGTCATTCCAATCCCGATCACCTGCATCAGAAATGGCGAGGGCCCGACCGCACTGCTGATTGCCGGCAATCATGGCGACGAATATGAGGGCCAGGTTGTTTTGAGCAAGCTGGCTCGGCAGGTCGAACCCCGCGACGTGCGCGGCCGTATCCTCATTTTGCCTGCGCTCAATTATCCCGCCGTCGTTGCGGGGCGACGCCTCTCCCCTCTCGACGAAGGCAATCTCAACCGGCTGTTCCCGGGCGAGGCGAACGGCACCCCAACCCAGATGATCGCCCACTATGTCAGCTCGGTTCTGCTGTCGATGGCCGACATCGTCGTTGACCTGCACTCAGGCGGAAGATCCCTATCATATCTTTCCTGCTGCCTGATACGCGCTGGCAAAACCGGGGCCGAGACCGCAAGGCTCATGGAACTCATGAAAGTCTTCGGCGCCCCGATCGGATCCATCAGCGACGGCACCGGTGGCGGTGGGGCAACCACTCTTTCTGCAGTTGCCCAAGCTCTTGGCGTGCCAACCCTCACAACCGAACTTGGTGGTGGCGGCACCTTCTCAAGCGCGGGTGAGGCTGTGGCGAGCCAAGGCCTCTACCGCATCTTCAAGCATATGGGCATTTTGCCCAATGCCGAAACCAAATCGCCGCCGCCTGTTCGGTTGATGCAGGTCACCGGGAGGGGGGCGTTCACATATGCCCCCATTCACGGCATCTTCGAACCTGCTGTCGAACTCGGCGACTCTGTCGAAGCTGGCCAATCCGCAGGCTTCCTTTTTCCGCTCGAAGGCCCCCACAGAGCGCCTGAAGAAATCCGTTTCGCGCAGTCCGGCCTCGTCGCCTGCCGCCGTGCACCGGCCCTCGCCGCTCCCGGTGACTGCCTGTTCAAGCTTGTGACCGACGTCGGGGCTAATTGAGTGGCAGCACATGACAAAGCCTCAAGAGGTCGGGCGCCGACCTCATTCGACAGCCTGAGGTAGGCGCACAGCCCATCAATCACTTCCGGTCAATCCCGGTTTTCCGGGATTCTCTCTGCTTTTCCACTGCATTACGGGGATGGTCCGCAAATCGCAGGAGGATGCATGAAGCCGGATTCGTCTGAGTGGCGCAGCTCGCAGGCCTACGACTTCATAAGCAACGTCACTCCTGATGCCCTCGCCTGGGAATTCCTCCGCCGCAATCCAACCTACCAGCGCGAATTCGCAGACATGCAGCAAATCAACCCCGCGCCGAATTCCATGTCCCCGAACGAACTGCGGTCGCAGTGGGGGCTTCGATTTTCCAGCAAATCCTGATCGCCCGGCAACCAAGCAGCCGGTTTACTGGACACCCGAGGTCGATCCGGGTGTTATCCTGCTCATCAACACGCCGCCGCTGCTGGCAGACGACGCGGACATCGTCGCCACTTTGCCGCCGGCGGCTTCAAAGCGTGACGAGCTCGGTGAACACCTGCGTACCCTCTCGACAGCAAATAGCTGCCAGATCGCGCTGCTTTACGGCACCGACCCTGCGCAACCCCTGGCTGCGATAGTACCCCTCGACGCAAAGGTATCCGAACGACTGTCATCCCTGGACAGATTCATCAGATCGTCCAAGGGAAGCAGAGTGCCTGATAAACGCCTGACGTCATCGCAACGCACTCGCCTCGGCCATATGCTTCGCGCTCTCGACGGCCGCATCGAAGGGGCTTCCCATTTCGACATAGCGCACGCCCTGTTCGGTCCCCGCTTCATCGTCGCTGAGGAATGGCAAGATTCGCCATTTCGTTACACAACGCTGCGCCTCATACGCGATGGCTACAGAATGATTGAAGGCGGCTACCGCAAGCTCCTGCGGTTCCGGCGGCGCGACGCCTGAATGCCGGTGCCAAAGCCGGCGGCAATATGCCTGTCCGTGCGAAATAGGCTCCATCCATTTCGCACCTGAACAACGCCGGAGCCCTTCTCCATCATCGCCCTTGTCCGCCGCTTTATCCCTGCGGCTCTCACAAACGCGATGGAGATATCCCGATGAACGGTCGAAACGCCGGCTTGCCACCGCGCTTTCTGCGCACCAAGGAAGCGGCTACGTTTCTGAGCCTGTCGGCCAGGACGCTCGAAAAGCACCGCACCTACGGAACCGGTCCTGGCTATCGCAAGCTCGGCGGCCGGGTCGTCTATGCCATCGACGATCTCCAGGCCTGGGCCAATCGCGGAGCCATGACCTCGACATCCGACCCGCGAGGTACCGTGCTTCCGGCCAAACGCCATTCCCTTATGGCTGTAGCACATGCCGACCGCTTGGCCCGCTGATCGCTCGGCTCTTCCCCTTGTCGGCGCGAACTTGCCTACCTTCAGAGCGCGGACAGCTTGATCTGTTCCATGCGCTCCCCGGCGACTTCGCTCCTCGCGATGCACAGGATCTCATGGCCTATCCATTCTTTTCCCTCGCAAAATCCAGACGCACGGCACCCATCGATTTTAAAGCCGGTGGCGTAACCATCCGGGTTGAAGCCGTACCGGATCACGGCATGGCAACGATCTGGGACGCAGACATCCTCATCTGGGCCGCCAGCCAGATCGTCAACGCCCGCGATGCCGGACTGCGGACCTCACGACTGATGGCTACGACGCCCTACGAAATCCTGACCTTTACGGGGCGCGGTGTCAGCTCACGTGACTATCAGCGCCTGAAAGCCGCGCTTGATCGTCTCCAGTCTACCACGATCGCGACCTCCATCCGTCAGCCAGCCGAGGGCCGGCGCCATCGCTTCTCCTGGCTGAATGAATGGCAAGAGCGGACCGACCGGGATGGACGCCCAGTCGGCGTCGAACTGATCCTGCCGGATTGGTTCTATCGCGCCGTCCTCGACGACGCGCTCGTGCTCACCATCGACCGGGCCTATTTCGATCTGACCGGGGGCCTCGAGCGTTGGCTGTACCGCATCGTGCGCAAGCATGGCGGACACCAGCAATTCGGCTGGAGATTCGACTTCGCCCATCTGCACCACAAGTCCGGCAGCCTCTCACCGCTCAAGCACTTCGCATACGACCTGCGCGACATTGCCCGACGACAACCGCTGCCTGGCTACCGCCTCGGCATCGAACTCCAGGTCGACGGACCGGATGTCCTCACCTTCGTCGCCACCAATCCTGCCGCCTCACCGCGCCCGGCTCGGAAATCATCAGCGCGCTTCGGGGATAAGCTGTGAATACGCTCGTGCTATTGGGGACTGCCCCTATCGTGCCATCGGGGACCCGATCCTCGTGCTATCAGGGACTGGAACTGACGATTCCTCGCCGTCTTTCAGTGCCTTGCGGTCGGCGTAACGTCACTAACCCAGATTCTTTCAGAATCTTTCTAACGCTCCCCTGCTGTCGCAAGGATGAGGACGACCACTCCACGCTGGTGGAGGGCGCGTCATGAACGTCGCGCTCCTCACCCATGTCGAGCTGACCTTTGTCGAGAAGAAGATCGAGTACTGGATCCGCTTCGGTCAGGCAGCACACGAACAACGTATAGATCGCCGCCGTCGCCTCCTCTTTTTCCAGCCCGGCACGATCTTCGCCTTCGTCCGTTGGGCTTCCAATGACTTCGGCACAGTGATCTCAAGGATCGATATTGTTCGGGCGGTCGCACGCGGCGAAGCCTATCAGACGCTGCCATTCGTGCGTCCAGGCGGCGACATCCTGCTCAAGGTCGATAGCTGGCCCAAGGTCGAGCGCGTGCTTCAGGCGATAGATGCAATTGAACGTCTGGGCATCGATCCCGAAGCCGTATCGCCCGATCACTGGCGACACATTCATAACCGAATGACAGCGGGCCTAGAGCCGCGGTCGTACACGCTCGAGCAGCATCGGGGCTTCCTTCAACGCTTGAGGGTGAAGCCATGAGCCGTTTCGGTATCCTCCTCACGACCGCACTCGCGACGGCAAGCGTCGGCTATCCGGCGCTCGCGCCGATGCCAATCAGGCTGATCTGGAACGTCTCGGCCAGCGCACCGATCGGCCTCTACGCCCTCGATTTCAATAGCTCCCTCGAAGTCACGGATCTAGTCGCCGTCGATGCGCCGGAGCCTCTCGCGACCTTCCTCGCCGCGCGTGGCTATCTGCCGAAAGGCCTGCCGCTACTCAAGCGTGTTCGCGCGGTCTCCGGGCAAACCGTCTGCCGCACAAACGTCCTCATCACCGTCGACGGCATCGAGGCTGGAACCGCGCTTGAGCACGATCGTGCGGGCCGTCCACTGCCGGCCTGGCGCGGATGCCTGAGCATCTCCAGCGGCGAAATCTTCCTCATGAACTGGGAGGTCCGCGACAGCCTGGACGGCCGCTACTTCGGCCCGACTTCCCTCGACCGCATCATCGGCCGCGCCATCCCTCTTTGGACCGACGAGGAAGGTGACGGCCGCTTCGAATGGCGCGCGTCAACGCGGTGAGCGCGCCAGCGGCGGCTTACGTTTCGCCGCCACTCCCACCACCGCCAAACCAGCAAGGAAGTTATCCATGCCACAGATCGGACAGTTCATGCGCGAAGGAGGCAGCTTCTCAGGCCGCATCCACACATTCACGCTCGACCTCGAACTCACCATCGTTCCGAGCGAGCCAGGCGACGGTGACAACACACCCGACTATCGCGTGCTGCGCGGCACCGATGACGGACCGGAGATCGGCGCAGGCTGGACACGCGCCAGCGAGAAGGCAGGGGAGTATGTCTCGTTGCAGTTCGACGACCCGACCTTCCACGAACCGATCCGCGCACGCCTTTTCCGGAATAGTGACGACGCAACCGCATGGTCGTTGCACTGGAGCCGTCCACGCGACCGCAGCGAGACGGCTTGAGTCATGCCCTGCCGCAACGTTTCAATCGCTTCTCGGCTGCGCCCAACGCGCAGCCGATCGGTCGCCGGACAGCGACATCCGGTTCGCCGGTTCGCGCTTCGTCTTCTTTCCGGCCTCCTTTTGTCAGCCTGCTCGGTCGGCCCGTGCATCGCCCAAGCCAACGCGGTACCCACTGATCCTTACGCCGCCCACATCGCCGAAGCTTCTCGACGCTTCGCAGTTCCGGCTGCTTGGATACACGCCGTCTTAGGCAAGGAAAGCGCAGGCGACGAGCGCGCCGTGTCCCGCGCCGGCGCGCTTGGCCTGATGCAGATCATGCCTGGTACCTGGGACGAGCTACGCGCCCGATGGCTTCTCGGACAGGACCCGTTCGATCCGGGCGACAACATCCTGGCGGGCGCCGCCTATCTGCGTGAGATGCACGATCGCTTCGGATCGCCAGGTTTCCTCGCCGCATATAATGCGGGCCCGGCACGCTACGAAGCCTATCTCACCGGACACCCTTTACCGGCCGAAACCCTCGCCTATGTCGAAACACTTTCCCCTCTGATCGACAGCGGTTCACTCACCGAGCGGGCGTCGACGCCGATGGCATCTGGTGGTGCGGCAACGCTGCCGTGGCCCAGCTCGCCGCTTTTCGTTCGAGCCGCCGCCGGCACTGAGCCGACGCCGTTCGACCGCGAGAATAGTGCAGCCGCGGAGAGCTCCGTTATGCCCGATGCCATTGCCATCAAGTCGCGCTCGAACGGCCTCTTCGCCGCGCGCACGGGGATGAGGGACCCGTTTTGACTGTCGTCGCAGAATGGCGGTGTGTGGCGGGCATCCGGCAGCGCGGGGCAAGTTACGGCGTTGGTGCTGGAGAAACGACAGAGGACGGCGAGATAAAAGCGCATGCCCGAAACGCGTTAAGCCATTGGCATGGCTTGCGTTTTCCGGTGCATGCCGGCCGGTCGCGGGCATGCTGCCCGAGTTGTTCCAATGTTTTCAATGCTTCGAGATGCACGACCAGCCTCCGGTCACAACAGCGGGCACAGTCATGAGCGAGGGTGACCGCGACTTCCGCATCCAGCCAGGCCGCATTCGTTCGACGAAGGCGCCGAGGACCAAGAGCTTCGTCAATCAGGTCCTCACCGTGGCCAAGCGCGCCGGCCACATCTCCGGCGGCGCCCCTTTGGGCAAGGCGGGAAACCGGCTCGGCCGCTCGACCTTCGGACGCGGGCGCAATGTCTTCGGACGCTCCCGCATCTTCTCCTCGCATCGCCGCGTCGTCATCAAGGCGCGTATCGCCCGCCATCAGGGGCGGGCATTCCGTTCAGCACCGCTCTCCGCCCATGTCTCGTATCTCAAGCGCGAGGGCGTCAGCCGAGATGGAGAGAAGGGCGTGATGTTCGACGCCAACACCGATCGTGCCGACGATCTCGCTTTCGCCAATCGCTGCAAGGACGACCGGCATCATTTCCGCTTCATCGTCTCGCCGGAGGACGCAGCAGAGATGACCGACCTCAAGGCCTTCACCCGAGATCTAGCGCGCCAGATGGAAGCCGATCTTGGTACGCGCCTCGACTGGATCGCCGTCGACCACTGGAATACGGACAACCCGCATGTGCATCTGCTCGTGCGCGGCGTCGACGAGTTCGGCGCCGACCTCGTCGTCTCTCGCGACTATATCAGCCGCGGTCTTCGCTCCCGCGCCGACGATCTCGTCGACGTCGAGCTCGGCCCGAAGCCGGAACACGAAATCCAAAGCTCGCTTGAAAAGGAAATCACCGCCGAGCGTTGGACGCGGATCGACCGGGAGATCCAGCGCACAGCCGATGAGACCGGCTATGTCGATCTCAGGCCAGACCGATCCGCAACAGTTGATCCGGAGCTCCGGCGCCTCATGGTCGGCCGGCTCCAGCATATCGAGAAGTTAGGGCTCGCCATCCAGGGCAATTCTGGAGAATGGGTCGTTGGTCTCGAAGCCGAACGCACTCTGCGCGATCTCGGCATGCGCGGTGATATCATCAAGACGATGCACCGCGCCTTCACGGAGCGCGGCCAGGATCGCGGCGTTGGCGATTATGCGGTCGACGGCAGAACCTCCGGCTCGCCGATCATTGGTCGCCTTGTCGATCGCGGCCTTCACGACGAGCTGACCGGCGAGGCTTACGTCGTCATCGATGGGGTCGACGGACGCGCCCACCATGTCCGCTTCCGGGGCGTCGAAGCGTTTGATCAGGCTCCTGCAAATGGCGGCATCGCCGAAGTCCGTCACCTCAGTGGCACGGACGACCAACGCCCGACATTGGTACTTGCGATGCGATCCGATCTCGACCTTCAAGCGCAGATCACAGCACCTGGCGCCACCTGGATCGATCATCGGCTTGTCGAGCGCGATGCCATGTCGCTGTCGCAGACCGGGTTTGGCCGCGAGGTACGCGACGCCATGCAGGCCCGTGCCGATCATCTCGCCGATCAGGGCCTCGCCCGGCGCGAGGGCCAGCGCATCATCATGCAATCCGATCTCCTCGCCACCCTTCGACGCCGCGAGCTCGAGGCCGTCGGCGAGAAGCTCTCGGCCGAGACCGGTCTGCCGCATGTGAAAACGATAGCCGGCCAGCACGTCGAGGGCGTCGTGCGCCAGCGCCTTGCCCTCTCTTCCGGCCGCTTCGCCATGATTGATAGCGGTCTCGGCTTCCAGCTCGTGCCCTGGTCGCGCGACCTCGATCGCAAGCTCGGTCAGCGTGTCGCCGGCATAACCAAAGTCAGCGGCGGCATAGAACTGTCGGTCGGACGCAAGCGCGACCTGTGCCTCTGACAACCACGGAAAGAGATCACGCATGTCAGCGACCAAAATCCTCTGGGGGCCAATCGCAGTGGTCCTTCTGATCGTGATCGCCACGACCTGGGCTGCGACCCAATATGTTGCCTGGCAGCTTGGGTATCAGGCGCAGCTCGGCACGCCCTGGTTCAGGCTCGGTGGTGTGCCGGTCTACTATCCGCCCGCCTTCTTCTGGTGGTGGTACTTCTTTGATGCCTACGCACCCGAGATCTTCAACAGGGCCGCCTTCATTGCGGCCTCAGGCGGCTTCATCGCTATCGCTGTCGCCATCGGCATGTCGGTCTGGCGCGCTCGCGAGGCCAAGAACGTCCAGACCTACGGCTCCGCACGATGGGCCCAAATGAAGGAGGTGGAGGCCGCAGGGCTTTTCGGCTCGGACGGCGTCGTGCTTGGCCGGTTCGACAACGACTATCTGCGCCATGACGGGCCCGAGCATGTGCTGTGCTTTGCGCCGACACGTTCCGGCAAAGGCGTCGGCCTTGTGGTGCCTACGCTCCTGACCTGGCCGGGCTCGGCAATCGTTCACGACATCAAGGGCGAGAACTGGCAACTCACAGCCGGCTTCCGTAACAGGCATGGTCGCGTACTGCTCTTCGATCCAACCAATCCGAAATCAGCCGCCTACAATCCCCTGCTTGAGGTTCGTCGCGGCGATTGGGAGGTGCGCGACGTGCAGAACGTTGCCGATATTCTGGTCGACCCGGAAGGTTCGCTCGACAAACGCAATCACTGGGAAAAGACCAGCCACTCCCTTCTGGTCGGTGCGATCCTGCATGTCCTCTATGCCGAGGAAGATAAAACCCTTGCCGGCGTCGCCGCCTTTCTCTCCGATCCACGCCGCCCGATCGAAGCAACGCTAGCAGCGATGATGACGACGAAGCATCTCGGCGAGGCCGGCCCGCATCCGGTTGTCGCGTCGACGGCGCGCGAGCTCCTCAACAAATCCGACAACGAACGATCCGGCGTGCTCTCTACTGCCATGTCCTTCCTCGGCCTCTATCGCGATCCGGTCATCGCGGAAGTGACTGGCCGTTGCGACTGGCGCATCGCGGATTTCACAGCCGAGGCAAAGCCGACGACGCTCTACATGGTCGTCCCGCCATCGGACATATCCCGAACAAAGCCACTGATCCGCCTCGTCCTCAACCAGATCGGCCGACGGCTCACCGAGGACCTGCACACCACGAAACGCAAGCATCGCATCCTCATGATGCTCGACGAGTTCCCAGCTCTCGGTCGCCTCGATTTCTTTGAGTCCGCGCTTGCCTTCATGGCCGGCTACGGCATCAAGAGCTTTCTCATCGCTCAGTCGCTGAATCAGATCGAAAAGGCCTACGGCGCCAACAACTCGATCCTCGACAATTGCCATGTGCGGGTGAGTTTCGCGACCAATGACGAGCGGACCGCCAAACGCGTCTCCGATGCTCTCGGCACAGCCACAGAAATGAAGGCGATGAAGAACTATGCCGGCCACAGGCTCTCGCCATGGCTCGGGCACCTGATGGTCTCGCGTTCAGAAACGGCACGGCCCCTTCTCACCCCCGGTGAAGTCATGCAACTACCACCGGCCGAAGAAATCGTCATGATCGCAGGTACGCCGCCGATACGGGCAACAAAGGCGCGCTACTATGAGGATGTGCGCTTCCGCGAACGCGTCATGGAGCCGCCGGATCCATCCGAATTGGACAGGACCAGCCGACGCGACAACTGGTCGACAGTCCTACCGCAGGATCCCCATCCCGTATCAGCAACCGCTGAAGTGCCAGACAGCGCCAATGCGGGGCTGCGCCGCGAACCGGAGCTCCCCGAACACGTGGCCATCGCAAAAGAAACCACGGATCATACGCCTGCTCAGGAGTTCGCGCATATCCTCGACGACGAGCCGGAGGACGCCGTTCGGCGTCGTCAGGCGCTGCGCCGTCAGATGAGCGGCATCGCACGCCAGGTCGCACTCGACCCAGGCGACGGTATGGAGCTCTAGGGCATGCGTGATCGGCTCAATCTCACCCTGCCGGTGGAGCTCATCGGGCGCATCAACGAGCTTGCCGATCGCAAGAAATTGCCCAGGTCGGCCATCGTAGAGGCGGCTGTCAGTTCGTTTCTGTCGCCCGATCACGCCGATGCGCGTGAAGCAGCCTTCGCACGCCGGCTCGATCGACTGTCCAGACAAATCCAGCGGATGGAGCGCGATCTTGGCGTGACCGCGGAAACCCTCGCCCTTTTCGTGCGCTTCTGGCTTTCGATCACCCCGCCACTGCCGCCTGAGGCGCAAGCCGCGGCTCAGGCCAAGGGACGAGAGCGTTTCGAAGGCTTCGTCGAAACGCTCGGCAAGCGACTGCAGAAGGGCCAGAGTTTTCTGCGAGAGATTCCAGATGATGTTGATCAGCATCACTCGACCGAAGGCGGCCTTTAGGAGCGACCACGATGGTTGAGGCGCACTCGGATTTCGCGGAGAAAATCCAGCGAGTATCGGTCGCGTCTCGGCAATGTCCGGGCCAGGCACCAATGTACCCGAGGCCGCCCGCACCGTGCTCGACTTGATAGAAGGCAGGAAGCGCAATGCTGGAGCGGGCGTTCGCTTGGATGGTCTTGTGGCGGTTATTCGATCGGCAGCGGCTGCGCGTGCTTCACCTGCCCCAACGCGAAGCTCGATTCAATCGAGGCAACGCCTTCGAGCCGGGTGAGCGTTCGCTTGAGGAAAGCTTCGTAAGCCTCGAGGTCCTTCACGACGATCCGAAGCAGGTAGTCGCGCTGACCTGTCATCAGGTAGCATTCGACGATCTCCGGCCAGCGCTGGACGGCCCTGGCGAACCGGTCAAGTTCTTCCTCCCGCTGCCGCTCCAGCTTAATCGAGGCGAAGACGCTGATCGGCAGGCCGACCTTCACCTGGTCGACAACGGCCACGTAACTTTTGATCACGCCCATCTCTTCCAGATTCCGAACCCGGCGGGCGCAGGGCGACGGGGAGAGCCCGACTTCCCGGCTAATCTCGTCGCTCGTCGCATGCGCGTTAGATTGCAGGATTGTCAGGATTTTGCGGTCGATCGCATCGATGATTGGTTTTGCCATAGTTCATCATATATCGGGACACTTTTCGCAAAACCAGCCAATACTTCCGCTCTCTGCAGTCAAAATTGACTGAAATCGCTGCGATCATCCAGTTATGGTCGTCACAAATTCGAGGGAGGATTTCGTGGAAAAAGATCGACTGGAGTTGCTGGCAGCACTGGAGAAAAAAGTACTGTGGCTCGCCACCTGGATGATCCACAATGCCAACCATATCCGTCCCAGCGACGATGGGCTTAAAGTTGGCGGCCACCAGTCGTCGTCGGCGTCCCTGGCGACGATCATGACGGCGCTTTATTTCGAAATCCTCCGGCCCGAGGACCGGGTGGCGGTCAAGCCGCATGCGAGTCCGGTGTTCCACGCGATCCAGTATCTGTTTGGCAACCAGACCTTGGAAAAGCTGCAGAATTTTCGCGGCTACAAGGGCGCACAATCCTATCCATCCCGCACCAAGGATGTGGACGACGTCGACTTCTCGACCGGTTCGGTCGGCCTCGGCGTTGCGCAGACACTGTTTGCCTCGCTGGTCCAAGACTATCTCCACACCAAAGGGATGGCCAAGCAGCTGTCCGACGGAAAGATGATCGCGCTAATCGGCGACGCCGAGATGGACGAAGGCAACATCTTCGAGGCGCTTCTGGAAGGGTGGAAGCACGGCCTGCGTAACACCTGGTGGATCGTCGACTACAACAGACAAAGCCTCGATGCGGTCGTGCGCGAGGGGCTGTGGGAACGGTTCGAGTCCCTGTTTCAAAACTTCGGTTGGGATGTCGTTCTGCTCAAATACGGCCGGTTGCAGGAGCAGGCCTTTTCCGAACCAGGGGGCGAAGCCCTTCGCCAATGGATCGACCGCTGCCCGAACCAGCTCTATTCGGCCCTGACGTTCCAAGGCGGTGCTAGCTGGAGAAAGCGCCTGCTCGACGATATGGGTGACCAAGGTGCGGTTACCCGGCTGATCGAGAGCCGCAGTGACGCGGAACTGTCGCAACTGATGACCAATCTCGGCGGCCACGATCTGCCGACGCTGATCGAAGCATTCGAAAAGGCGCGCACGCATGACCGCCCCGTCTGTTTCATCGCTTATACGATCAAGGGCTTCGGTCTCCCGCTCGCCGGCCACAAGGACAATCACGCCGGTCTCATGACCCTGGCGCAAGTCGACAGCCTGCGCGCCGCGCATGGCGTGCGGCCTGGACACGAATGGGAGCCCTTCGAAGGCCTCGTCCAGCCGGCGGCGCAGGTAGCCGATTTTGTTGGCAAGGCGCCTTTCATCGCCAAGGGCCGGAGGCGCTATGCGTCGGCGCATATCGACGTACCCGAGGTGCTGCAGGCGCCCGTCCAGCCGCAGATGTCGACGCAGCAGGGTTTTGGCCTGCTCATGCACGAGATCGGCAAACAGGACAGCGAGTTCGCAAGGCGCATCATCACAACCTCACCTGACGTCACGGTGTCGACCAATCTCGGCGCCTGGGTCAACCGCCGCGGCCTGTTCGCGCGTAACGAGATGGCCGACCTATTTCGTAAGGAACGCATCCCGTCGACCTTCAACTGGGAATTCTCGCCCAAGGGCCAGCACATCGAGCTCGGCATCGCCGAGATGAATCTGTTCATCATGTTGTCGGCGCTGGGTCTTTCGCATTCGATCTTCGGCGAGCGCCTGTTGCCGGTTGGAACCCTCTACGACCCGTTCATCGAACGCGGTCTCGATGCGCTGAATTATGCCTGCTACCAGGACGCCCGCTTCATAGTCGCCGCAACTCCTTCCGGCGTCACGCTTGCGCCGGAAGGCGGCGCGCACCAGTCGATAGCGACCCCACTGATCGGCATGGCGCAAGACGGGTTGGCGGCCTTCGAGCCCGCTTTTGTCGACGAACTGGCGACCATACTGCGCTTCTCCTTCGACTACATCCAACGCTCCGGCGAGGCCGAGCCGGATGAGGCAACCTGGCTCAGGGATGCCGTCGGCGGTTCGGTCTACCTCAGGCTTTCAACCCGCTCCATCGACCAGGTGAACCGCCAGATCGGCCCCAGACTTTCGGAAGAGATCGTCAACGGCGGCTACTGGATGCGCAAGCCCGGCCCCAATGCAGAGGTCGTGGTCGTCTATATGGGCGCCGTCGCTCCCGAAGCGATCGAGGCGGTCGGGCTGATGGGGGAAGACAGGCGAGATGTCGGCCTGCTTGCCGTTACCTCGGCCGACCGACTCAACGCCGGATGGACTGCGGCCCAGCGGGCGCGCGAACGCGGTCTGATCCACGCCAGAAGCCATATCGAGCGCCTGCTCGAGGCGATACCGCCGCACTGCAGGCTGGTCACAGTGGTCGATGGTCATCCTGCCACACTGGCATGGATCGGGTCTGTCCATGGCCACCGCATCCGGCCGCTCGGCGTCGAGCATTTCGGCCAGACGGGCACCATTGCTGATCTTTACCGGCACTATGGCATCGACGCGCAGGGCATTGTACGCGCAGCGGAGGCGGTTTCCGGAGCCAAGCCGATACGGCATCTCGGTGTCGTTGCGATGTGAGTTCTGCGTATCTTAGGCGGCTCGGCAGCAAATGGTAATACGCCGCGAACAGGCGACTGAGGAGCGTTCCCTCATAGGCCTCGCACCATGTGCCATCCGCGAAAACAGCAATGTCGTCTCTGTTTCCGACAGAAAACCCCGCAAGTCTTGAGATCGCAACATGCTGCTGTCGATCACCAAATGCCTGGTCATAAGACATCGCCCCGCCATTCGCCTGTATTTTCACGCTACTCTACTACTCCCCCTGAAACCTGTTGAACCTGCCTGACTTCTGGCTCTCTTAATCATCCCCGATCAGGGTAGCGCGGCGCGCCACCCGAACGAGAACGGGGACTAGGTGGCGATTTCTCAACGACATTCCGAAGCATCCTCGCGCGGTGCGCGCATGCTGCGCACCGCACTGGGCCCCGCGATCGCCGGGTTCCTGGGAGATCCATCCATCGTCGAGGTGATGCTGAACCCCGATGGGCGGCTCTGGATCGATCGCCTCTCCGGCGGGCTTGAAGATACAGGTTGCACGCTCCTGGCCGCGGACGGCGAACGCATCATTCGCCTCGTCGCCCACCATGTCGGCGCCGAAGTGCATCCCGGCAATCCGCGTGTTTCGGCCGAGCTTCCCGAAACGGGAGAGAGGTTCGAAGGGCTACTGCCGCCTGTCGTCGCAGCACCTGCCTTTGCGATCCGAAAGCCGGCTGTCGCCGTCTTCACCCTCGACGACTACGTCGCAGCCGACGTCATGACCGCGCAGCAGGCAACTGCGCTTCGTCAGGCTGTTGCGGCGCGCGCCAACATTCTCGTCGCTGGTGGCACGTCGACCGGCAAGACCACGCTCACCAATGCCCTTCTTGCGGAAGTCGCCAAGACCTCGGATCGCGTCGTCCTGATCGAGGACACGCGCGAGCTGCAATGCGCCGCGCCCAATCTCGTGGCCCTTCGTACCAAAGAAGGCGTCATCTCCCTCTCCGATCTCGTTCGATCGTCGCTTCGCTTGCGCCCCGACCGCATTCCCGTGGGCGAGGTGCGCGGCTCCGAAGCGCTCGATCTCCTCAAAGCCTGGGGCACCGGCCATCCCGGCGGCATCGGCACCATCCATGCAGGCACTTGCATCGGCGCCCTGCGGCGCCTCGAGCAGCTTATTCAGGAAGCCGTCGTCACCGTCCCGCGCGCACTGATCGCGGAAACCATCGACCTCGTCGCGGTCCTTTCCGGGCGCGGTTCCGCCCGACGACTTGCTGAACTTGCTCGCGTCGAGGGGCTCGACCCCGGCGGCGACTACCGCATCGCTCCCATCACCTCCAACAACGAAGGAACCTCCTGATGACGCCACCCTTTTCCCAAGCCAGACGCCGTATCGCGGCATTCTGCTCGGTCGCCGCCCTTGCACTAACGGTCGCCCCTGTCGCACACGCCGCAGGCTCGTCGATGCCCTGGGAACAGCCTCTGCAGCAGATCCTGCAGTCGATCGAAGGACCGGTCGCCAAGATCATCGCCGTAATCATCATCATCGTGACCGGACTAACACTCGCGTTCGGCGACACCTCGGGCGGCTTCCGGCGACTGATCCAAATCGTCTTCGGCCTCTCGATCGCCTTCGCCGCATCAAGCTTCTTCCTCAGCTTCTTTAGCTTCGGCGGCGGAGCGCTCGTCTGATGGAAGAACCAGTCCCAGGGTTCAGCGCACCCGTACATCGGGCGCTTACAGAGCACATCCTGCTCGGCGGCGCCCCCCGCTCAATCGCCATCCTGAACGGCACGTTGGCCACGGCCCTCGGGCTCGGCCTGCGGCTCTGGATCGTCGGGATCGCGCTGGGGCTGATTGGGCACCTTGCTGCCGTCTGGGCCGCCAAGCGCGATCCAATGTTCGCCGACGTCGTGCGCAGGCATCTGCGCATCCCCGGCCACCTCAGGACGTGAGGTAGTCGCCATGATGAACCTTGCCGAATATCGAAACCGAAATGCCCGCCTCTCGGACTTCCTGCCTTGGGCAGCGCTCGTGCGCGAGGGCGTTGTCCTCAACAAGGACGGCAGTCTCCAGCGCAGCGCCCGTTTCCGCGGCCCGGATCTCGACAGCTCTGTTGCAGCCGAACTGGTCGCCATCTCCAGCCGTCTCAACAACGCCTTCCGGCGCCTTGGCTCGGGTTGGGCAATCTTCGTCGAAGCGCAGCGTCATGCAGCCGCCGCCTACCCGGAAAGCACATTCGCAGACGCCGCTTCCGCCCTGGTCGATGCCGAGCGCAAGGCCGGCTTCGAAGAGACCGGGGCCCATTACGAGTCCAGCTACTTCCTGACTTTCACGTATCTGCCCCCGGCCGAGGACACTGCGCGCGCGGAAAGCTGGCTCTATGAAGGCAAAGCCGAAAGCGGCGTCGATCCGCACGAGATCGTCGTCGGCTTCATCGACCGCACCGACCGTGTGCTGCAACTCGTCGAAGGTTTCATGCCGGATTGCGCATGGCTCGACGATGTCGAGACCCTGTCTTACCTCCATGCCTGCGTTTCGACCGAACGTCATCGAGTGCGCGTTCCCGAGACGCCGATGCATCTTGACGCGCTACTCGCGGACCGGCCCCTCGCAGGCGGGCTCGAGCCACGTCTTGGCGACCAACATCTTCGTATTCTCACCATCGTCGGCTTTCCGACCGCGACCACGCCTGGAATCCTCGACGAGCTCAATCGTCTCGCATTCCCCTATCGGTGGTCGACCCGCGCCATCCTCCTCGACAAGGCTGACGCGACGAAGCTGCTGACCAAGATCAGGCGGCAATGGTTCGCCAAGCGCAAGTCGATCGCAGCAATCCTGAAGGAGGTAATGACAAATGAGGCTGCTGCTTTGGTCGACACAGATGCGGCCAATAAGGCTGCCGACGCCGATGTCGCCCTGCAGGAGCTGGGCGCCGACTATGCCGGACAGGCTTATGTCACTGCGACGCTCACCGTCTGGGATGCCGATCCGCGTGTCGCTGACGAAAAGCTGAGGCTCGCCGAAAAGGTCATCCAGGGCCGCGACTTCACATGCACGCCCGAGACCATAAATGCCGTCGACGCCTGGCTAGGTTCGCTGCCCGGTCACGTTTACGCCAATGTGCGGCAACCGCCGCTCTCCACGGTCAATCTAGCCCACATGATCCCGCTTTCCGCTGTGTGGGCAGGACCACAAGAAGATGAGCATTTCGCAGCGCCCCCTCTCCTATTCGGCAAGACCGAAGGCTCTACCCCGTTCCGCTTTTGCCTTCATGTCGGAGATGTCGGTCACACGCTGATCGTAGGCCCGACAGGTGCTGGCAAATCAGTGCTGCTCGCCCTGATGGCGCTGCAGTTCCGCCGCTATCGCCATTCGCAGGTCTTCGCCTTCGATTTCGGCGGCTCGATCCGCGCCGCTACACTCGCCATGGGCGGCGACTGGCACGATCTTGGTGGCGACCTGACTGGTGATGCTGGCGAGCCGGTACAACTCCAGCCACTCGCGCGCATCCATCACGTACCGGAGCGTGCCTGGGCAGCCGACTGGATTGTCTCGATCCTGGTCCGTGAGAGCGTCCCGATCACTCCAGAGATCAAGGAGCATCTGTGGTCTGCGCTTACCTCCCTCGCCAGCGCCCCCGTCCACGAGCGCACGCTCACCGGCCTCAACGTCCTGCTCCAGTCGAATGACCTGAAACAGGCGCTACGCCCCTACTGCGTCGGAGGTCCTTATGGCCGGCTCCTCGACGCCGAGTTCGAGCGCATCGGCGAGACATCTGTCCAGGCCTTCGAAACCGAGGGACTGGTCGGCACGGCTGCCGCCCCTGCGGTGCTTTCTTATCTCTTTCACCGTATCGAGGATCGGCTCGACGGTTCGCCTACGCTCATCATCATCGACGAAGGTTGGCTCGCACTCGACGACGATGGCTTCTCCGGCCAGATCCGGGAGTGGCTGAAGACCTTGCGCAAAAAGAACGCCAGCGTGGTCTTTGCCACGCAATCGCTGTCCGACATCGACCGCTCCGCGATCGCGCCCGCTATCATCGAGAGCTGCCAGACCCGGCTCTTGCTGCCGAACGAACGCGCAATCGAACCGCAAATCACCGCAATCTACCGTCGTTTCGGCCTCAACGATCGCCAGATCGAGATCCTGGCGCGCGCTACGCCAAAGCGCGACTACTATTGCCAGTCTCGGCGCGGCAACCGGCTCTTTGAACTCGGCCTTTCCGAGGTCGCCCTCGCGCTTTGCGCTGCATCCTCAAAAACCGACCAGACGCTGATTGCGCAGATCCTAGGTGAGCATGGCCGCAATGGCTTCCTCGCTGCCTGGCTGCGCACCCGCGGCGTCGATTGGGCGGTCGACCTCATCCCCAACCTCACCAATCTCGTCCCCGAACCTGAGAAGGATCCCACGCCATGACCACGCAACTCTCGACCCTTCGCGCTGCCTTGATTGGAGCAACGGTTCTTTCTGCGACCGGTGCGCTTTCGCCCGCGCTGACGAGCCCAGCGCAGGCCTTCTTTGGTCGGATTGTCTACGATCCGACCAACTACGCGCAGAACGTGCTCACCGCCGCCCGCACGCTGGAGCAGATCAACAACCAGATCAAAAGTCTGCAGAATGAAGCGCAGATGCTCATCAACCAGGCGAGGAACCTGGCGAGCCTGCCATACTCGTCTCTCCAGCAGCTTCAGCAGTCGGTGCAAAAGACGCAGCAGCTTCTCAGCCAGGCGCAAAACATCGCCTTCGACGTCCAGCAGATCGACCAGATGTTCGAACAGAAATATGGCAGCGTGTCCTTGTCGGCCTCCGATCAAGAGCTCGTCGCCAACGCGCGTGCACGCTGGAAAAACACCGTGGGCGGCTTGCAGGACGCCATGCGTGTACAGGCAGGCGCCGTCGAAAACATCGAGACCAATCGCGCCCAGATGTCGGCGCTGATCGGCCAGAGCCAGAATGCGGCCGGTGCACTTCAAGCAACACAAGCCGGTAACCAGCTTTTAGCGCTCCAGGCTCAGCAACTCGCCGATCTCACTGCAGTCATCGCTGCCAATGGCCGGGCGCAGGCACTCACCGACGCCGAACGTGCAGCCGCTGCCGAACAGGGCCGCGAGCAGCGCCGCCGCTTCCTGACCCCGGGTTCCGGCTATCAGCCCGGCAATGCCCGCATGTTCAACAATGGCAACTGACAGCCAGAGGAGAACATCATGGACGGCAAGATGCTGGCGCGCCTCGGCGCAGTCGTGTTCGCCGCTGTCGCCATCACAGCGACAGCCATCGAATTGACCCGGAAAGAAGCAGTGCCCGCGACGACACAGGTGCTGCGGGCCGAGAGCGATCCACTGCACGAGAGACAGCGCCGGTGCCAGCAGCTTGGACTGAAGGCGGCTGAAGACGCCGATTGCCTGCGCGTCTGGGCAGAAACCCGCGACCGATTCCTTGGTCGCACGCCCGTGCCTCCTGCTCCGCGAATTCAGGAAGGGCGGTGAAGCATGGGAGGCGCCGGCGTTATCGACAACTTCCTCGGAGTCTTCGCCCGTTACATCGACAGTGGGTTTGGCCTTTTGGGGGGAGAAGTCGCCTTCATCGCCACCACGCTGATCGTCATTGACGTGACGCTGGCAGCTCTGTTCTGGAGCTGGGGCGCTGACGACGACATCATCGCGCGGCTGGTCAAGAAGACACTGTTTGTCGGCGTCTTCGCCTATCTCATCTCAAACTGGAACAATCTCGCAAACATCGTCTTCGACAGTTTCGCGGGCCTGGGCCTCAGGGGCTCCGGTACGGGATTTTCGACAGCGGACCTGATGCGCCCCGGCAAGGTGGCACAAACCGGCCTGGATGCCGCCCGGCCACTGCTCGAGTCCATCTCTGACCTGATGGGATGGGTGGCCTTCTTCGAGAACTTCATCCAGATCGCCTGCCTTCTCTTCGCCTGGGCCCTGGTCATCCTTGCCTTCTTCATTCTGTCGATCCAGCTCTTCGTCACACTGATAGAATTCAAGCTGACCACACTGGCCGGCTTCGTGCTGATCCCCTTCGGCCTGTTCGGCAAGACCGCCTTCATGGCCGAACGTGTGCTCGGAAACGTTGTCTCCTCCGGCATCAAGGTGCTGGTGCTCGCCGTGATCATCGGCATCGGCTCGACATTGTTCAGCCAGTTCACGCAAGGTTTCGGCGGCCAGACCCCGAGCATCGACGAGGCGATGGCTGTCGTGCTCGCTGCCCTGTCACTGCTGGGTCTCGGCATCTTCGGTCCCGGCATCGCCTCGGGGCTTGTCAGTGGTGGGCCCCAGCTTGGCGCCGGAGCGGCGGTTGGCACGGGTCTTGCCGCAGGTGGCATGACGCTCGCCGCTGCTGGTGCTGCTGGTCTTGCGGCGAAGGGCGGCGCTGCCGCCGTCTCCGCTGGCGCGGCAGCCGTCCGTGGCGGTGCAGTTGCTACCGGTGCTGCGTCTTCTGCCTATTCGCTCGCCTCCCTCGGTCAGTCCGGCGCGGCCGGCAGGGCCTCCGGACTGGGGGGCGTTGCACAGGCCGCCGGCAACGCGGCGACATCGCCGCTTCGCAGAGCTGCCGCTAGCGTCAAGTCAAGCTTCGCCGACGGCGTCAAGGCCGGTTTCAGCTCGACCGGCGGCTCCTCGACCATGGGCTCGGTCGGAGGCGTCGCTGAACCTGCCCCCTCTTCCACCAACCAGACTCCCAGCACGCCGCCCGGCTGGGCGCAGCATATGCGCCGGTCCGGCCACATGGGCCATGCCGTCCAGACAACCGCCCACGCCGTTCGCTCCGGCGACAGCCATGCCTCCGCCTCTTCCGTCAACCTTCAGACAAGTGATCGTTCATGAACCTCTTCAGGCGACCCGCCGCGCATTACGGCAAGACACCTCAACCCGAGACCCCCTATCAAAAGGCCGCGCAGATATGGGACGAACGCATCGGCTCGGCCCGCGTTCAAGCCAAGAACTGGCGCTACATGGCGTTTGGATCGCTGATCCTTTCTGGCGCATTCGCCGCAGCACTCGTCTGGCAGTCGACGCGTGGGACTGTCGTGCCCTGGGTCGTGCAAGTCGACAATCTCGGTCAGGCGCAAGCTGTCGTACCAGCAAGCGCCGACTATCTGCCAACCGATCCTCAGATCGCATGGCATCTCGCCCGCTTCATCGAACAGGTCCGCTCGATCCCGGCTGACCCAATCATCGTCCGCCAGAATTGGCTGCGTGCCTATGAGTGGACCACGGATCGCGGCGCTGCGGCACTCAACGACTACGCTCGCACCAATGACCCATTCACCAAGGTCGGCAAGCAACAGATCGCGGTCGAGGTCTCCTCGGTGATCCGCGCCTCGACGAACTCGTTCCGTGTCGCCTGGACCGAGCGCCACTACGAGAGCGGGAAGCTCTCCACGACCCAGCGCTGGACTGCAATCCTGACCAACGTGATCCAGCCGCCACGCGATGCCGAAAGGCTCCGCGCCAATCCGCTCGGCATCTACGTCAACGCCATCAACTGGTCGCAGGAGATGAGCCAATGAACCGGCCGACGATCCGCAGAGGCGGCAACCTGTCCTTTCGCAAATCCGCAGCTCCAGTACTTTTGCTTTCCGCCATGCTCGCGGGCTGCGCCACCAGCAAACCGCCTGTGATCAGCTACGACGCCAACGTGCCGCCCCTCCCGGCAATCCCCATGGCTACGGCAGATGTCAAACCGAAGCCTCTCCATATCCCGCCTGCTTGGACCCCGGCCCGTGGCGGTACCGCCGCCTCGACACCGACAGCACGTGTCGAGAATGCCAATGCCGCCGCGCGCGTCCAGCCACGCCGCGAAGGTTATTACAATGCCATCCAGATCTATCCCTGGAGCGAAGGCGCTCTCTATCAGGTCTATGCCGCGCCCGGGCAGATCACCAACATCGCGCTCGAGCTCGGCGAGAGCCTGACCGGTGCAGGCCCAATCGCCGCCGGCGACACAGCTCGCTGGATCATCGGAGACACCGAAAGCGGTAGCGGGATCACCCGGCGTATCCATGTGTTGGTAAAGCCCACGCGCGCCGACATCTCAACCAACCTCGTCATCACCACCGATCGGCGAACCTACATGATCGAGCTGCGTTCCGGCGAAAAGCCATACATGCCGGCAGTGGCCTGGGCATATCCAAAGCAACCAGCCGGACAACGCCAAGCCATTTCGGCAGCACCCCTCATTCCGACTGTTGCGGCGCGCAACTATCGCTATGGTCTCACAGGCGACAGTCCACCATGGAAGCCGGTCTCTGTCTATGACGACGGCAGGCGCGTCTTTGTCGAGTTTCCTCGCGGCATCGTGCAGGGCGAGATGCCTCCACTCCTGGTTATCGGCCCGGACGGCGAAGCCCAGATCGCAAATAGCCGTATCCACCAACACATCCTGATCGTCGATCGTCTGTTCGGCGCGGCCGAGTTGCGTCTTGGCAGCGGAGATCGACAGCAGACCGTCAGGATTGTGCGCACGGATGGAAGGCCGTCGTCATGAGCGAAAAGGACAACGTGGCTCCGATGCGTCTTCGTGCCGAACCGCCGCGCATCACCCGCCTGTCGCCAAAAGTCATCGTCGGCGTCGGCGTCGTCGCCTCACTCGGCATCGGCGGTGCACTGGTTTATGCGTTTCAGACGCGCGTACCCGGCGCCGACGACCAGGAGCTCTACTCGACCGCCAATCGGCAACCCGCCGACGGTCTCGCCAGCCTGCCGCGCGACTATGCCGGCCCGATCCTCGGGCCGGCGCTGCCGGGCGATCTCGGCCGCCCGATCCTCAACGCCCAAAACAGGGGGCAACCCGTGGTGCCGCCCGCGATCATGGCACCGGCTGTCGACGAGGCGGAACAGCGCCGGCGCGCTGAAGAAGAGGCCGCGCGGACCAGCACCGTCTTTTTCCAGTCACGGGGAGGATCGGCCGCAACGGTCGGGACGGGAGAACCGGCGTTGGGCTTTCCGGGCGCTGGCCTGGGAGGCCAGCCTGGCGAGCAGACCGCACAGGACAAGCAACTGGCATTCCTCAATGCCGCTGCTGACAAACGTACAGTGGCGCGCGACCGCGTCATGTCGCCAGCATCGCCCTTCGTTCTCCAGGCCGGTGCCGTCATCCCGGCAGCCCTCATCACCGGCATCAGGTCCGATCTACCCGGACAGGTCACCGCGCAGGTGACGGAGAACATTTACGACAGCCCAACGGGCCGCGCCCTGCTCGTGCCGCAGGGCACGCGGATCATCGGGCAGTATGACAACAACGTCCAATTCGGCCAGCGCCGCGCGCTCCTTGTCTGGAACCGGCTCATTTTTCCCACTGGCCGCTCCATTGTTCTCGAGCGTCAGCCGAGTGCCGATGCGCAAGGCTATGCCGGCCTCGAGGATAGAGTCGATTATCACTGGTGGGATCTAGCCAAAGCCGCTGGTCTCTCCACGTTGCTTGCCGCCGGTGCAGAGTTGGCTATCGACGATGAGAACAGGCTATTGCGCGCAATCCGCGATGGAGCGCAGGACACGATCAACGACGCCGGCCAACAGATCATCCGCAGGCAGCTCAACGTCGCACCGACGCTGACCATCCGGCCGGGTTTCCCGGTGCGCGTCATCGTCACGCGCGACCTCGTGCTCGAGCCCTATGGAGCAACGCAATGACCAAGCTGAAGTTGGGGCCCATCGCCGACGACAAGCCCATCAAGGTAACGTTGGAGCTCCCAGCCTCCCTGCATCGCGATCTCAAGAGCTATGCTGAAATCCTCGGCCGCGAGAGCGGTCAGTCGGCAACCGAGCCCGTCCGTCTGATCGTGCCGATGCTCCAGCGCTTTATCGCGACAGATCGTGGGTTTGCGAAGGCTCGACGGCCCCCTCATCCCAGTCGATAGCGCAGGCGCAGCCTGCTGACGGCTGTTGCAACAGTTTGGCGTCTTTGGGGACGAAACTGTTGATCCTCATGAATTTGCAGATGAATAGGGCACCTCGTCGCGATCAAGGTAGCATGCATCCCGCCGCAAGCGGCCGACCGGTCACTCCCGGAGACGCTGGTTAGCTTTCCTTTTTGCGCGAGATTTCCGCCGCCTGTACGACGTATTCGTTTTCGCTCTTTTCCTGTCGGTCACAATCGCCTTCAGTCGCCCACAAGCCGAAAAATCTAAGGAGGGATTGATGGCACTGGAGAGGGATTTCGCGATCAAGCGGACCATTCGCCGCAAAGAGCTCCGGCAGATTGTGCCGTTAGCTGACAGCACCATCTACGAAATGGAGCAGCGAGGGCAATTCCCCCGCCGCTTCGCCCTCACACCGAGATGCGTGGTCTGGGACCTCGGCGAGGTTCAGACGTGGCTCACAGCCCGCAGAGCCACGCCAATCCAGCGCACACCAGCGCCGGATCTCAACAAACGGCGATCGCGTGTGTCAAAAGAGACGGATTAGGCTCGTTGACATCAAAACGGGGGCGCACGCCTGGTCCCTGTCAACTCGGCATGTGCCATCCGCCTGCCTTGCCGATAAACGCATCCCGCTCCCTGGCTGCTTCGGGTATTTCGATCCCCAAGGCGCCGAGCAAAACCCTGATATTGGACGCAATCAAGTCTGCGAAGCGCTTCTCTTTCTTTTCAAGAGCCTTCAGACGGCTTGCTAGCGCAAACGCAATTTCTCTCGCGTATCGCTGACCCAGGCGCCTCCGTCCCGCCACGTTTTCGATCCCTAACGCTTGGAAAAAGGCGTCAAGGGCTCTCGGCGTAACTTCGTCCAGCGTCTTTGCGTCACCGATGCTGTAAGCCAGTTCGTCAGTCAGGCTGTCGTCCAGTCGCGTGGGCAGGATGTCGTAGCGCGGCGCCAAGCGGACACGGCCACCCGGCTCATGAAGGACAGCGAAATTCTTGGCGTGCCCATCGGCATTACCCACCAGGAGGTCAAATATCGTGGCTTGAATGAAGGCTTCCTTGGCATGGGCAGGGTCAACTGTCTGTTCGAGTATCTTTCGAATGCCGGGAACATCAAAACGACTGCCTTCCTTCCCACGCCGTTCATACTTCATCGATGCGGGCAACCCTAGTGCCTGGGCGAAGTCCTCCTGATGCAGGCGTACGACCCTATTCTGCCGGTCTCGCCTGCGGTCAAAACGGGTCACGAGAAGGGCTTCGATCCCACCAACCGGAAACGCTGTAGCTTCAGCCGTTTCCATGCCCAGCATCCGCGATAGATCCATCGCCTCTGCCTCATAGCGCGCATCACGCTTATGATCCTGATCCGGTACCTTCAGAATGTGTGTCGTTGGCGCGCCCGACCTTGGGTTCGGCTCGGCAAGCCTTCCGTCGGGAAGAAGTGTCAAAGCTATCTTGCTTTGTACGCCAGCTAGCGGAGATGGATCCTCCATTCCGTCTGGCAAACGCCGGCGCTTGTGGAGTGCCTCGACAATCGCGGCGAGACGGTCGGGCGGTATGGGGACGTAGTCCCGTTGGTAGTCGCCTGGAACCTTGACTGGCGGCGATCCCATTGGGAGGACAGAGAGGGCTCCAGCACAGTCCTTTCCGAGATGAAACAGCAGGCCAGCGATGTCGTCTCGGGCAAGCCCCTCGCGCTCCATCACGTCCGTTAGTGCGCCGTCGCGTTCCTGAAGGAGATTGCCGAAGAAGGCCCGCGCGGCAAAATCAGGATAAGGACCTCCGGCGAGCGGTAGAGACAGAGACAAAGGAGTGGCGTCCGGGTTCGCGAGATAACCTCTGTTGTATCCGAAAGCGACCGCACCTCTTTCGTCACGTACGAAGACGCCAACAGGATCGTCAAAGCCATCCAGCCTTACATCAAGGGCAAGAAGATCCACGTCCGTTACCTCTGCCGAGCAAGGAGCGATATGCCGGCTGCGCGCACGACCTTCAGCACTTTGCCAAGTTCGAGCGTTGGCTTGCCGTTTTCCAGCTCGGACAGGAATCTACGGCCGACGCCTGCTAGGTCAGCGAAGCTCTGCTGCGACAGATGGCGGGTTTCGCGAGCGCGCCTCACCAGCAGTCCGAGATCTGAAGGAGAGACGATCTCCAACTCGTCCACTTCCTCGCCACGATTGGCCCGCGACACGATCGTCTTATCGCTTCCCGTCTCTCTGTTCTGCTGTTGAGACGACTCCTCAATCGGATGCGGCAGAGAGATCCGTACACCTTGCGACATGTCTGGAAGCTGAAGGTTGATCTTTGGAACCGGTTCGGAGGCCCCCCCCAACAGGGTATCGGCGCCCTCAAACTGCAAGAGCGCCTTGGCGAGATCTGTTGCGTTAAGTTTGAGGCCATAGTCCGATGGCAACAATCCCTCACCGAGGTTTGTGAGTGCATCTTTGGGAACGGTGAAACCAGCAATGTGTTTCGCCAGATCTTGAGTTGACTCAGGAAACGGGCGTGGCAGCGTGGCCTGAACGGGTTCCAGCAGATCCGGGATTCGGAGGTCGATTTTGGGCGGCAGGGCTGGCAAATGCTTGTCAAAGTCGCTGGCAATCCCGAATTGCGAAATTGCCTTGACGAGATCTGTCGCGCTTAAAAATGGCGCGTTGATATCGGCAATGCGCTTCGCCAGGCCTTGAGAGCCAACCTGCCCAGCAAGCTTCGCAAGGTCCGTAGCGCTTTTGTCGCCCAGAGCGGATAGAGGTTTCTTACTAGCCATGCATTTGCTCCCGATCGGGAACATAGCGACATCTCATCAGTGTTTCAAGGGCACCTGCTCCCGATCGGTATCACTCGAAGATACCTGCTCCCGAAAGGGATCACATCGGCAAAAGGCACCCGCCCGGAGCCATTCTGCTACCGATCGGGAGCAGAATGGCCGACAACCACAAGCTCAAAGAGATGGATCAGGCTCAAAAATCGGCATCGAGGGCGGAACAAGAACGGGCATGTGCCGCCGACCTTCGAGCCAAGCATCCACCATGTCCGACCATTCCTGCATCATATGGCGGCGCTGCAGCTCATACTCGGCCTTGTTGTAGACGCCTCGTGAAGAACGCCCGTCCTCATGCGCGAGGCATTTTTCAATCCAATCGCTATTGAATCCCAGTTCATTGAGTAGCGTCGATCCCGTCCGCCTCAGATCGTGCACGGTGAAAGGCTCAAGAGGCAGACCGTCATTCTTCGCTCGCTCGACGACCAGGTAGGTGACCCGGTTAAAGGTGGCCCGCGACATTGGCGCGTCAGCATCGTAGCGTGATGGCAGGACATAACGCGAGTTGCCGGCGCAGGTCTTCAGCGCAATGAAGATGTCGAGCATCTGACGCGACAGGTACACATTGTGCGCCTTGGCTCGCTTCATGCGCTCCTTCGGGATCGACCAGACAGCGTTCCCGAAATCGACCTCATCCCAAGTCGCATCCTGAAGTTCGCTCTTTCGAACCATGGTCAACAAAAAGAGCTTCATTCCCAGCCGAATGGTCGGAAGGGTTGCGATCTTCTCCAGCGTCTTCAACATCACTCGGATCTCGGCCGGAGACAGCGAACGATCGCGTGGCACGAAATGGGCGATTGAAGCGGGGCCAACATCGTCCGCGGGGTTGGAAACCTTCTCCCCGTGCAGGATGGCGAAGCCGTAAATCTGTTTCAGGATATCTCGAACGTGGATTGCGGTCGCCGGCGCCCCACGCCCGACAATCTTTGCGCAATGCGCACGCAGATCGTCGGGCGTGATTTCGGTGAGCAGGCGGTTTCGCCAGATCGGCAACAGATCACGCTCCAAGATTGAGCGGCGCATCGCGCGTGTGCTCTCCGCCATAGGCGCGCCCTCCAGCCACTTCGCGCCGAACTCGCCGAAGCTCTTCGCTTCCTTTAGGCGCCGTTTGTCTCGCTGCTTTTCCAGCGCTGGAGAACGCCCCTCGCGAACCGCCCGCCGGGCATCGAGACAAAGCTCGCGCGCTTTCACAAGAGAGATTCCATCCCGGCCGTACTTGCCGAGGTAGATCGTCTCGCGCCGACCATTGATCCTGTAATCCAGGCCGAACGAGACTGCACCACTTGGCATGACGCGAACGTACATGCCGTCGCGGTCCGCCACTTTGTACGCTTTGTCTTTTGGCCTCAATGACTTAAGAGCAACGTCCGTCAACATGCGCCCATTTCCTCCAGAAAGTACCGTCAGGGGTATTTCAGAGGTTCGCGGCGAATAAACTCATTTTAATTCAATGAGTTATGCGCCAAAAAGTACCGTCACGACCCTCAGTTCCTGTGACGGTACTTTCGAAAATCTGGGAGCGCAATATGGGGGAGGTCCGTCAGAACGCACGACAGGCCCGTCTGCTGCCTGCCGATTGTTCTCGACAGGCAGAAACAGATTTTATATTTTATTTCAATCAGTTAGATCGCACCGTGGCGTATTTTTGGATACGCCCGGATGGGCCTAAATCATTCCCACTCGATCGTGCCCGGCGGCTTCGAGGTGACGTCGTAGACGACGCGGTTGATGCCACGCACCTCGTTGATGATGCGGGTGGCAGCCTGGCCGAGGAAGTTCATGTCGTAGTGATAGAAGTCGGCGGTCATGCCGTCGACGGAAGTGACGGCACGGAGTGCGCAGACGAACTCGTAGGTGCGGCCGTCGCCCATGACGCCAACGGTCTGGACCGGCAGCAGCACGGCAAAGGCCTGCCAGATGGCGTCGTAGAGGCCGGCCTTGCGGATTTCGTCGAGATAGATCGCATCCGCCTCGCGCAGGATCTCGAGCTTTTCGCGAGTGATGCCGCCGGGGCAGCGGATGGCGAGGCCCGGTCCGGGGAACGGATGACGGCCGATGAACGAGTCGGGCAGGCCGAGTTCCTTGCCGAGCACACGGACCTCGTCCTTGAACAGTTCGCGCAGCGGCTCGACCAGTTGCATGTTCATGCGGTCGGGAAGACCGCCGACATTGTGGTGCGACTTGATGGTGACCGAGGGGCCGCCTGTGAAGGAGACGCTCTCGATGACGTCAGGATAGAGCGTGCCCTGGGCGAGGAAATCGGCGCCGCCGAGCTTCTTGGCCTCTTCCTCGAACACCTCGATGAACAGCCGGCCGATGGTCTTGCGCTTCTTTTCCGGGTCGGACTCGCCTTCGAGCGCCGAGATGAAGCGGTCGGAAGCGTCGACGAGGATCAGCGGCAGATTGTAGTGCTCGCGGAACATGGCGACGACGTCAGCCGCCTCGTTCTTGCGCATCAGGCCGTGGTCAACGAGGATGCAGGTGAGCTGGTCGCCGACGGCCTCGTGGATCAGGAGTGCCGCAACAGACGAGTCGACGCCGCCTGAGAGGGCGCAGATGACCTTCTTGTCACCGACCTGCTTACGGATCGCCTCGACGGCATGCGCGCGATAGGCGTGCATGGTCCAGTCGCTCTCGATGCCGGCGATCTTGTGGACGAAATTGCGCAGCAGCTTGGCTCCGTCGGGCGTGTGCACGACCTCGGGATGGAACTGCACGGCGTAGAAATTGCGGGCCTCGTCGGCGATGGCAGCGAAGGGCGCGCCATTCGAGGTGCCGATGACGCGGAAGCCCGCGGGGATCTCGGTGACGCGGTCGCCGTGGCTCATCCACACCTGGTGGCGCGTACCCTTGGCCCAGACGCCGTCGAACAACGGGCTGTCGTCCTGGATCTCGAGAAAGGCGCGGCCGAACTCACGGTGGTGGCCGGCCTCGACCTTGCCACCGAGCTGGGCACACATGGTCTGCTCGCCATAGCAGATGCCGAGCACCGGCACGCCGGCGGAGAAGACCGCATCAGGGGCCCGGGGGCTGCCAATGTCGACGGTGGAGTGCGGGCTGCCCGAGAGGATCACCGCTTTGGGATTGATCCGCTTGAAGGCCTCTGCGGCCGACTGGAAGGGCACGATCTCGGAATAGACCCCGGCCTCACGCACGCGACGCGCAATGAGCTGCGTCACCTGGCTGCCGAAGTCGATGATGAGGACGGTTTCGGGGTGCTCGGAGTTCTTCATGGCGGGCGTTTAAAGAAAGATTCCCTTTCGCGCAATGGGCTCGATTGCATGGGTGACAAGTGCGAACTGCAATGGCGGCGCCATCAGGGTCGGCCAGTCACCTGGCCTGCGGCTTCGCAAGGCTGCGCAGCGCCGCCATCAGCGCCTCGAACGCCCCCTCGCCCAAGCGTTGACGATAGCTGCTCTCGATGTCGAGCTTGATGCGGTCGCCGTCGGCGAGAGCTGCAAGGCCTTTTTCGGTGTAATGGACGAGCTTGCCGCGCTTGTCTTCGGGGTCAGCAGTGCGCTCGATAACGCCCTCGGCCTCGAGCCCGTCAAGCAGCTGCTGCACCGCCTGCTTGGAGATGCCGGCGCGCTCGATGAGCGCCGCCTGCCTGGTGCCACGCCGGGCAATGTGCCCGAGCAGGCCGGCGCGGCTTTCGCTGAACCAGTCGTGGCCTGCCGCGCGCATCGCCTCGGCGAACTCGCCCTGCCAGGCGCGGCTCGCCTGCCACAGGCGCCAGCCGACATGGTCGGGCAGCTGCTTTGCTTCATTTTCGTCAAGCTTCTTGACCATCTTCTTAATCCCGCATATCGTCAAGGCACTTGACCAACCTGATATCCGAAGGAAACAACGATGGCAATTCTCAACCAAGCCGCGCTGAAGGTGCTGATCCCGGGCACGACCCATGTGCTCGACCGCAACGGCAAGGAGGCCTATGTCTATTTCGACACCGGCGACCAGGCGCACATGCTGCTCGACGATGGCGAGACGCGGAAAGGAAGCTGGGCGCTTGTCGAGGGCGGCTATGTGGTCGAGTGGAACAATGGAGCCGTCGGTCGCTGGACGCTCGACCATGAGGCCGGATCAATCAGCTATGTGAACCAGGATCGCGACCTCAAGGTGAGGCTCGCAGGCATCCTGTTCGGCAACGCCAAGGGCCTGCCGCGCAATGCTGCCTAGAGCGTGAACTCGCCGGCGTCGAACGCCTGGCCGAGCAGGTGCACAGCATGGGCCAGCTTTTCGTCGACGATGTGCAGATATTCGGTCCAATCATCGACATGGCTGATGTCGGCGGCACCGTCCGAGATGCCGCGCAGGCCGATCAGCGGCACGCCGAAGAGCTGGCAGGCGCGCAGAACGGCGAAGGTTTCCATGTCGACCATGTCCTCGGCGATCGCATCGTAGGCTGCGCCGGAGATGATGGTGCCCCCGGTGGACAGGCTGGCCTGCCTGACGCCGGGGATGCGAAGCGCAAGCGGCAGCGTGGCCGGCAGGTCGAGGAAGGGCGTCGTGCCTTTTTCAAAGCCGAGCGCCGAAGCATCCATGTCGCGATAGCAGACCGAAGTCACCTGATAGACCTCGGTCTGTTCCAGCCTGCGGCTGCCGGCGGAGCCCAGGCAGACAACGATGTCGGGCAAGGCATTGCCGGCGGCCAGCCGGGCGAGCTCGGCGCCGACCTTGACGCCAGCCTCGACAGGGCCGACGCCAGTCATGAACGGCACGAACAGCTTCTGCAGATGCGGGCCATATTCAGCTTCCGCTGCCATGATAAACAGGACGTTGCGACCGGCGAACGGCGTTGAAGGCATGATCAGTCCTCGATGCCCTGGCGGCCGGAGATGATCATCATCGTGCCGGTCATGGTGGCGATCAGCTTGGCTTCGTCCGATATGGCATAGGCCTGGCCGTCGGCGACGATGATGGTGCGGCCGGGCTTGGTGACCGAGCCGCGGAAGAGGAAGCGCTCACCCTTGCCGGGCGCCAGCAGATTGACCTTGAACTCGATGGTCAGGATGCTCGAATTGTCGCCAATCAGCGAAAAGGCGGCATAACCGCAGGCAGAATCGAGCGCCGTGGAAATGACGCCGGCATGAAGGAAGCCGTGCTGCTGGGTCAGCTGATCGGAAAACGGCATTTCGATCTCGACAATGCCTGGTGTGACCAGCGTCAGCTCTGCGCCGATGGTGGCCATGGCGCTTTGCCGCGCAAAGGACGACCTGACGCGATCCTCGTAGTCGGCCGCAGGTACAATCTTGGCTGCCATGCTCGAAATCCTCTCGAACCCGCTTATCGCAAAGCCGGCAAAGCCAGGCAATCTCTAATGCTGCGGCGCAGCAACGCTATCGATTGAGCCACCAGATCGAGAAGTTGAGCAGCGTGGCAAAGGCCACCCACAGCGCATAGGGAACGAACAGCCAGGCAGCGAGGCGATCAATCCGCCGCGCGAGGGCGACGAAGCCGATTATGGCTACCAGGAGCGCTATGATGACGACGAGGCCAAGGCCGGGAAGCTGCAGCCCGAAGAAGGTCGGCGACCACAGGAAATTGAGGACCAGCTGCACCCACCAGACGCGCATGGTCGTGCCGTATGGCGCGCGGCAGAAGATGCGCCAGCCGGCGATGGCGACGAGCATATAAAGCACCGACCAGACCGGGCCGAAGACCCAGTCGGGTGGATTGAAGAACGGCTTTTGCAGGCCGGCATACCAGGCACCAGGCAGATTGAGATAGCCGATCAGCGTGCCACCGCCGAGCACCAGCACCACGAAGCCGACAAGAGCAAGTGTTCTGTTCATCATACCTCCAGGCCTTTCACCCCCTTTGCCGAAACGGCTCCGGAGGCGGCTGGTTGCATGTTCATGACAGTGGTCGGTCAGCCGGCCTTGCGCATGGCGGCGAAATAGAAGCCGTCGGTGCCGCTGCGGGCTGGCGTGAGCGACAGCCCCTGCTGGCCGAAACGGACGGTGCCTTGCTTTCCAGGAAACCGGCCGTTCCACAGCGCAACATGATCGACTGAAGCAAATGCCTTGTCGCGGCCGAGGAAAGCCTCGACCTGGTCGGCATTCTCTTCGTCGAAGACTGAACAGGTGATGTAGACCATCAGTCCGCCCGGCTTCACATAGGCGCTGGCAGCGTCGAGGATGGCCGACTGCTCGGCCTTGCGCACGTCGAGCTGGCGCTGGGTCAGCCGCCACTTGGCATCAGGCCTGCGCCGCCAGGTGCCACTGCCGGTGCAAGGGGCGTCGATCAGCACGAGATCCATGTGCCCGGTCAGCCCTGAGAGCTCCGAAGGCTTCGACACGACCTGGACGTTGCGGTTGTCGGAGCGGCGCAGCCGGTCGAACATCGGTGCCAGCCGCGCCTTTTCGGAATCATGGGCGAAAATCTGGCCGCGGTTTTCCATGGCCGCCGACAGCGCCAGCGTCTTGCCGCCGGCGCCAGCGCAATAGTCCAGCACCTGCATGCCCGGCACGGCACCCGCAAGTTCGGCCGCAAGCTGCGAGCCCTCGTCCTGAACCTCGAACCAGCCCTTCTGGAAGGCGGGCTCGGCCTGGACGTTGGGGTGGCGGCCGCTGCCGTCGATGGGGGGAATACGCACGCCGTGCGGTGCAAGTGCGGTGGGCACAGCGCGCGTACCTTCAAGCTCGGCGATGACGCGGTCGCGGTCGGCCTTCAGCGTGTTGACGCGGATGTCCAGCGGCGGGCGGGCGGCAAGGGCAGCGCCCTCCTCCACCCAGTCAGCGCCGAAGGCGCGTTCGAGCAGCGGCGCGCACCAGTCAGGGCTGTCAGCGCGCACGACGTCGGGCGCATCTGTCAATTTGCGTTCGGCGATCGCCTTGAGTTCGGCAGCGCTGAGCGGCTCGGGTGCAAACTTGTCGCCGTCGAGGGCCTGGTTGAGCGCTGTGGCCGACTGGTTCCATTCGAGCAAGAGCGCGCCGAAGCCGAGCGCGCGCGAGGTCTCGTCGCCAAGCAGCCATCCGGCAGAGCGTTTGCGGCGCAATGCATCGTAGACGATGTTGCCGATCGCGGCGCGATCGCCCGCGCCGGCAAAGCGATGGGACAGGCCCCAATCCTTGAGTCCATCGGCAGCCGGCCTGTGCCGCCGCTCGATGTCGTCGAGTACTTCGATGGCCGCAGCCAGCCTTCCGCCAAGTCGCATATCGGTGATCCCTATTTCGGCTTACCCGAGGAACCGTCTGACTAACGCCGTGCGGTGGCGCGCACAAGCGCCCGCTAAGATTATTCGGCGCAAGTGCCGAACCTAAACATTTCGTAACCCGGGAACGGGAGGCCGACGACGCAACGTTATAAGGTTTTGAACCCCATTGAGGTCCAAGATGAGAAACCTGCTTCTTGCTTCGTTCGTCGCTGTCATGGCCGCATTCTCCGCCGGGGCACCCGCCCAGGCGGCAAGCCCGACCGCACCGGCCGTCACCAACGTCCGCTATGTCGAGTACATGCCGGGCTGGCGCTACCATCGTGCGCATTACCGGCACTATGGCTATCGTGGCTGCCACATCCGGAACGTCAGGCACGTTCGCCACGGTCGCGTCTGGTACCAGCCGGTGCGCGTCTGCCGCTGGTAGATCCCTACCCCTGAAACGACACAGGCGCGGATCGCTCCGCGCCTGACACTGTCTCGGCGTTCGTGCCGGCTACGGTTGGACGGCCGCCGAAATCGCTGCGTTGAAGCCGGCGAGCAAGGCCTCGTCCTCGGCGCTGCGTTTTTTGCGCGACTGCACCAGGCAGGCCTGCGAACGCAGGATGACGCCGTCCGACAACACCTTGAGATGATTGGCGCGCAGGGTCGAGCCGGTCGAGGTGATGTCGACAATCACATCGGCGGAACCGGCGGCGGGTGCGCCTTCGGTGGCGCCCAGGCTTTCCACGATGCGATAAACCTGAATGCCGTGCTTCTGGGAGAAGAACTGCTGCGTCAGCCGCCAGTATTTGGTGGCGATGCGAAGGCGGCGGCCATGGCGCTGGCGGAAATCGGCGGCGACATCGTCGAGGTCGGCCATGGTGTCGATGTCGAGCCAGATCTGCGGAACGGCAACGACCACATCGGCATGACCGAAGCCAAGCCGGGCGACGATCTCCGCCCTGCTCTCCCAGTCAGCCAGGTTCTCGCGGATCAGGTCTTCGCCCGTGACGCCGAGATCGACATGGCCCTGTCCGATCTCGCCCGAAATCTCGGACGCCGACAGGAACGCGATCTCGATGTCCGGCCGGCCTTCGATGGTGGCGCGGTAGCGGCGATCATCGTCGGGCAGGTTGACGGCCAGGCCGGCCTTGGCCAGCACCTCGAGCGCCTGCTCCTTGAGACGGCCCTTGGAGGGCAGTGCGAGCGTGATCGGCATCAGGCGGCCTCCCTCAGGGCTTCGATCCGGTCGAGCCAAACGGAGAAGCCGACGCCGGGGATGGGCTTGCCGGCGCCGAGCAGCGTCAGCAGACGGTCGTAGCGACCGCCGCCGGCCAGTGGACGGTCAGCCTCGGGTCCCGAAATCTCGAAGACGAGGCCGGTGTAATAGTCGAGTGGACGGCCAAAGGCGGCATCGTAACGCACGGTGCCAGCGGCAAGGCCGTGGCCTGCAACGGCCGTTGCGCGTGCGGTGAAATTGTCGAGCGCGGTTCCGAGCGACAGCCCTGCTGCGGCGGCGAATTCCTTGAGGGCCGCGGGCGCTTCGTCCAACGCCACCTGGATCGCCAGGAAGCGCTTCAACGCCTCGAAGGCGTCGCTCGACAGCCGCACGCTGCGCAGCTCGGCCTTTTCGATCAGGCGGCGGGCGATGTCGTTGGGCGTGCGGCCGGCAGACGGCGAAAGCCCTGCCTTTTCCATGCCTTCCGAAATATGCGCCGCCAGCACATCGAGGTCGCCGTCGGCGACCAGTGACGCCACGGGCTCGGCGAGTGCCGAACTGCGGGTCGGCGCTGCGAGATCGTCGAGGGCCGCTGCCAGCTGTTCGGTAGAGCCAAAGGCACGGGCAAGACGCATGCGCCAGCCGCGCGGCAGGCCAAGGGCTGCCAGCACCGCCTCGAAGATCGCCTGGTCGCCGAGGGTGACAGCAAGATCGCGCCCTGGCAGGCAAAGGCTGAGCAACGCATGAGCATCGGCCACCGAGCGCGCGTCGGCAGCGGCAATGTCCTTGTCACCGAGATCCTCGACGCCAGCCTGGAAGAACTCGTTGCCACCCTCGCGGCGCTGGCGGAAGACCTCGCCGAGATAGGAATAGCGGCGCGGCGTGCCCGAGCGGGTGCGGATATGGTCGAGGCAGACCGGAATGGTGAATTCGGGCCGCAGGCAAAGTGCTGCACCCGTTTCGCTTTCGGTAAGGAAGATGCGGCGACGCAGGTCCTCGCCGGCCATATCGAGGAACGGGTCGGCCGGCTGCAGCACCGGCACATCGACCGCATCGGCCCCGCGCGCAGCGAAGAGCTTCAGAATGTCAGGCGCAATCGCGGGGAAGCGCGCGTTCATGGCTTACAGACCTCCACGTCAGCGAGGGACTGCACCTCGCCGTTACCCTCTCCCCGTGAGCGGGGCGAGGGAGACGCCAGCGTTGCGGCCAATCCCCTTTTCCACGCTCTGCGGAAAGAAGGTCCCGTCAGGGGGATGAGGGGCGACGCAGACGACAGCATGCGTTCGCTAGCCACGGCTGCGCTCTGCCGCCTGCGCGGCCAGGATCTTCTTCACCTCGACGACAAGATCGGCCTCGGGCACGGTGATCTGCGCGGGCCGCGCAGCGCGCCATTCGGCGTTGTCGGTGATTTCAGCCGACATGCGGGCACCTTCGATCAGGTCCTTGATCTGGACCTCGCCATTGGCACGCTCGTCGCCGCCCTGGATGACCACGACGGGCGATCCCCTGCGGTCGGCATATTTGATCTGCGCCTTCATGCCAGCACCGCCGAGATACATTTCGGCGCGCACACCGGCGCGGCGGAGGTCGGAGACCATCTTCTGGTAACGGCCGAGGCTCTCGGTGTCCTTGTCCATGACGAGCACGACGACGGGGCCGACGACATCCGACGTGTCGAGCTTGCCGAGATTCTTCAGCGCCGTCATCAGGCGCGACACGCCGATGGAAAAACCGGTTGCCGGCACCGGCTCGCCACGGAAACGCGAGACGAGGCCGTCGTAACGGCCGCCGCCGCCGACCGAACCGAAGCGTACGACCTGGCCCTCGTCATTGGGAATCTCGGCCAGAAGCTCGGCCTCGAAGACCGGGCCGGTGTAATATTCGAGACCGCGCACGACCGACGGGTCGACTTTGACGCGACCGTCGTCATAGCCCGCCGCCGCAGCCAGCGCGCCGATCTCGGTCAGTTCGTCTACGCCTTCCATGCCGCGCTCATTGCCGGCAACCACGGCGCGGAGGTTCTCGGCGGTCGTCACCGCGTCAGCCGAACCCGCCTCGGTGAAGGCAATGACGGTGTCGATCGCCGCTTCATCCAGCCCGGCGCCCTTGGTGAAGTCACCCTCGCCTTCCGCACCACCGTCCCAGCGGCCCTTGCCGAGCAGCAGCCTGACACCCTCGGGGCCGAACTTGTCGAGCTTGTCGATGGCGCGCAACACCGTCAGCCGGCGGTTGACGTTCTCGTCGCCGCCGAGACCGATCGCCTCGAGCACGCCGTCGAGCACCTTGCGGTTGTTGACGCGGATGACGTAGTCGCCACGCTTGATGCCCAACGCTTCCATCACGTCGGCCATCATCATGGTCATCTCGGCATCAGCGGCGACACCGGGCGTGCCGATGGTGTCGGCGTCGAACTGCATGAACTGGCGGAAGCGGCCGGGGCCGGGCTTTTCGTTGCGGAACACCCAGCCGGAGCGATAGCTGCGATAGGGCTTGGGCAGTTTCTCGTAGTTTTCGGCGACGAAGCGCGCCGTCGGCGCGGTCAGGTCGTAGCGCAGCGACAACCACTGTTCATCGTCATCCTGAAAGGAAAAAACACCTTCGTTGGGACGGTCCTGGTCAGGCAGGAACTTGCCGAGCGCATCGGTATATTCGATCAGCGGCTGCTCGACAGGCTCGAAGCCATAAAGTTCGTAGACGGCGCGGATCGCGACCATCATCTTCTCGACGGCGCGGATGTCGTCCGCGCTGCGGTCGACGAAGCCGCGCGGCAGTCGCGCTTTCATCTTTTCCGATTTGTCGGCCATGATCGAGAATTCCGCAATTTTTCCAGATGTTTTGGCCGCAGATGCAGCGCGCCGTGTCGTAACCGAATTGGGGGGGAGCGGCAAGAGTTTGACGCCACGCCGACGCGCAGGGTGCAGACAAGTGGAAACATTTGCGCTTCTGGCCGGCATCGTACCGATACCTGCAAGGCAGAAAAGGCGCGCCGACACTGAAAGGAAACGGCCGCCATGGCTGATACAGACGGCAAGACAGAAGCTCGACAGCCGCAATCCGCACCGGTCGGCGCTACACTCATGACCGTAGCGCTGGTGCTCTACCCGGCGATGGGTGTGCTTGGAGCCATCGTCGCCGGGCTGATGCTCGCCGGACAGGGCGCCTGAGCCCCCAGAAAGGCACCGCCATGCCGAAACTGCGTATCCTGTTCGCCACGTTGGCGCTTTGGATCTGCGGCGTGAACGCTGCACTCGCCTGCGCACCGGGCGACAAGCGACTTGCCGGTCACTACTATCTCAACGGCGTCATGGAGGTCGGATCCGAACTCTTGCTCCGACCAGACGGCAGCTTCGAGTTCATGCTCGCCTATGGCGCCAACGACCAGTACGGCAGGGGGTGCTGGGTCAGGCGCGGCTCGACCGTCGAGGTGATCCCGTCGGGCCGGAGTGCTGCTTCCCCCACACACACGCCCGACGACCGCAGCTTCGGCGGCTTGGTGCTGACAGTATCGGGGCGGAGCCTGGTCTGGGATATCGCCGGAAGTGGTCACAAGGGCAGGTATGAGCGGTGAGTGGGCAGAGCGGTTCCGGGGCCGCACCGCTTCTCATTCTTACCCTCTCCCGCAAGAACGGGGGGAGTTGGACGCCGGCATCGCCGCGGCGTCCCTTCTCCCAGCGAGCGGGAGAAGGTGCTGGCAGGTGGATGAGGAGCGGCTACCCCGGCCGCTTGAACGCCTTGCGCTCGGCTTCGATCTTGCCCCGGCACATGCACCCTTCGATGTGGTCATTGACCATGCCCATGGCCTGCATGAAGGCGTAGATCGTTGTCGGGCCGACGAAGGTCCAGCCACGCTTCTTCAGTTCCTTTGAGATGCGCGTCGAGGTTGGTGTCGTCGGGTTGGCGATCAGGGTCGGGTAGTCGACGATCTTGGGCCGTTCATCTTCGCCGGGCTCGAACTTCCAGAACCACGCCGCCAGCGAGCCGGCCTCGTCGGCGAGCGCACGCGCACGGCGGGCGTTGTTGATGGTCGAGACGATCTTGCCGCGGTGGCGAACGATGCCGGCATTGCCCAGCAGCCGCACGATGTCGCTGTCACCATATTCGGCGACCTTGTCGAAATCGAAGCCGGAAAAGGCCTCGCGAAAGCTGTCGCGCTTGCGCAGGATGGTGAGCCACGACAGCCCCGACTGGAAGCCTTCCAGGCAGATCTTCTCGAACAGCCTGGTGTCGTCGGCAACCGGACGCCCCCATTCGTTGTCATGATAATGCAAATAGTCGGGCAAAGTGCCCGGCCAGAAGCAGCGTGTCGCGCCATCAGCACCCTGCATGAGGCCTGTCTTTTTCTCTTCCATCACCAGATCCGCTTCTTGTGACGCAATTTCCGGAAAGCCTCCGGTGCTTTCCTCGGAATTGCTTGTTAACCGCCTGAACGCGTTGATTTACCTGTGCTTTACCAGATTCCTGAACCGACCGGTAACCACACCAAAAGCTTTCCTGACAATCTCGCATTTTAAGCAACCCGATTCATGTTTCGGTGGGACGACGGCTTCAATGTCGACCCGAATCCCGGTGGGCGCCGTCCTTTCCGGCAGAGACGAACGTGTTGAGAGTGCGTCCATGAAGAAACCTCTTGTCTTGCTGGCCTCGGCCGCTTTTCTGGTCGAGTTGGCCGCGCCGGCGCTGGCCTATGATCGCTATGCCGAGCGGCCGCCCGTGGTGGTGAGCCCCGATCTCTCGGCGCCGTGGGTGCTGCAACTCGGGCGCAACCCGGCCGAGGTGATGCCGCGCCGCCAGGCGCGCGAGCCCAGGCAGCAGCAGGTGCAGCAGGCGGCACCACGCCAGCAACGGCAGGCACAGCGCCAAAAGGCTAGGCCGGACCAGGTGCAGACCGCCGCATTGCGTGCACCCGAGAAGCGTTCGGTGAAGCCGCAGATCAACCCGATCTACCTGCCGCAGCAGGTCGCCTATGATGGCGCCGAGCAGCCGGGCACAATCATCATCGATACGACCGAAAACTTCCTCTATCTCGTCGAAGCCGGCGGCCAGGCGCGACGCTACGGCGTGGGCACCGGCAAGCCCGGCTTCGAATGGTCGGGGACGCACAAGGTGTCTTCCAAGCGCGAATGGCCGGACTGGCGCCCGCCGGCGGAGATGATCGCCCGCGAGCGCGCCAAGGGCCGCGTGCTGCCGGCGATGATGCAGGGCGGACCTGAAAATCCGCTTGGCGCGCGTGCACTGTATCTCGGCTCGACGCTCTACCGCATCCACGGCACCAACCAGCCGTGGACGATTGGCGGGGCGGTGTCTTCGGGCTGCATCCGGATGCGCAACGAGGACGTGATGGATCTCTACGAACGCGTGCCGGTCGGCACCAAGGTCGTCGTCAAATAGAGCAGCTTGACGCAATTTCGGACAGAAGCCGCTTGGCTTTTCCGGAATTGCACTAACCGGTTACGGGGGCGGAGCCCGGCCATAGAAGCCGGGCCTCTGAGCAGAAGGGCAGCGCCAGGCGCTGCCCTTTTCGCTTTGTGGATGACACGAAACCGTCACAATCAGGAAAATTTGTTCAGTATGGGTGAAATTCACCTCAAGCCGCCCTTTTCTTTGGCGGCAAGCCGAAGTATCCGGAACGGACCCCGTTGACGCCGGAAGGACAAAAATGCCGCCGCTCGATGACACCCGCTATCTCAAGGGCGGCCCAGTCGCCGCCCGCATCATCGCCGAAGTTCGCGCTGCCGCCCAGCAGGCGACCGAAGAAGGTTTCCGCCCCAAGCTCGTTTCGATCACCGTCGGCGACGTCGAAGCCGTCGATGTCTATGTGCGCAACCAGCGCGCCAAGGCACAGCTTGCTGGCATCGACTTCGAGGAACGGCGGTTCCCGGCCGAACTGACCGCCGGCGAGCTCGAAGCCGCGATCCACGGCATGAACGCCGATCCGCGCGTGACCGGCATCATCATCCAGCGGCCGGTGCCGCAACACATCCCGATCAAGGCGATCCAGGCGGCAGTGCATCCGCTCAAGGACGTCGAAGGCATGCACCCGGCCTCGATCGGCAACATCGTCTACAACCAGCTCGACTTGGCACCCTGCACGGCGGCGGCATCTGTTGAACTGCTGAAAGCGACCGGTCTCGACCTCAAGGGGCTCGAAGTGGTGGTGGTCGGCCATTCCGAGATCGTCGGCAAGCCGATCGCCTTCCTTTTGATGAGCGAGGGGGCAACGGTCACCGTGTGCCACCACATGACGCGATCCCTGGCAGCGCATGCACGCCGTGCCGACGCGCTGTTCGTCGCCGTCGGCAAGCCGCGGCTGATCAAGGCCGACATGGTGAAGCCGGGAGCGGCCGTCATCGACATCGGCATAAATGCCGAGACGCTGCCAGATGGCTCGACCCGCATCGTCGGCGATGTCGACACCGATTCGGTCAAGGAAGTGGCGTCGTGGATCACGCCCGTGCCCGGCGGCGTCGGTCCTGTCACGGTGGCGATCCTGCTGCGCAACACCATGGTGGCGCTCAACCGCCAGCGGGCGCTCTACAAGCAGACATTTGCCAGCGGCGAGGCCAGGCTCGCCGCCGAGTAGGCACGATTGCTTTCGAGCATGGTCTATTCCGAAAACCGGCGCCCACTTTTGGGGATCATACTCTCATCTAAAGCCTGTAGGCGTCGCTGCTGATCTGCGAAACCGCCTCCGGCTGCGCGGCCGGAGCGAGACCATTTGTGACGACGATGGGCGTGCCGTCTGCCACACGATTGTAAAGATCAATGATGTCCTGGTTGATCAGCCGGACACAGCCTGACGACACCGACTTGCCGATGGACGCCCATTCGGGCGAGCCGTGCAGGCGATACAGCGTGTCTTTGCCGTCCTGGAAAATGTAGAGCGCGCGCGCTCCGAGCGGGTTCTGGACGCCCGGCTGCATGCCGCCTTCCCACTCGTTCTTGCCGGGGATCTGGCGGGCCCGAAATTTCTCCAGCTCGGGCTGGCGGTCGATCATCTCGTTCGGCGGGAACCAGCGCGGCCATTCCTGCTTCCACTCGATGACGCCGCGGCCCGCCCATTCGAAACCTGCGCGACCGAGGCCGACGCCGTAGCGGATGGCCTCGCCATTGTCGGCAACCACATAGAGGAAGTGCTGGGAGGTATCGATGACAACCGTGCCCGGCGCCTCGCCGGTGGGATTGCTCACCACCTGGCGATAGTAGCGCGGGTCGATCTTCTTGAACGGCACGCCCGGAATGTCGAAGCCGTTGTCGTTGACCGGCGCATACATCATCTGCGGCTCGCCAAAACCTGGGTCGTTGCGCAGGGACGGCGGAGGCGGCGCAACGGGGTAAGCCGGCGCGGCGTAAGCGGAGCGCTCAGCCTGCGTTGTCGAACATGCGGACAGTGCCGCCGAGGCTGCCCCGGTTGCGGCAAGCGCCAGCAACCTGCGGCGGGTGAGTGTCGACATAGAGGCTTCCAATGCGCTTTTTCGATGTTGCTGCAACGCGCGAAGCCATCGCATGTTCCACCCGTCCTGTTCAATCCCGGGCGGCGCGCACTGTGGTCAACTCTGCTTGTAGTCGTTGCGCATCGGTTACAGCATGCATCAGCTCAGCCGATCTCAGGCACGCCGGCAGGTTTTTCGCCGCCATAGGCCCAGTCGAGCAGCTTGACCGTATGCACCACCGGTAATTTCGCAGCCGAGGCTATCTGGGTGATGCAGCCGATGTTGCCGGTGGCGACGAGTGCCGCGCCCGTGGCCTCGATGTTCTTGACCTTGCGGTCGCGCAGCTTTGCCGAAATCTCAGGCTGCATGATGTTGTAGGTGCCGGCCGAGCCACAGCAAAGATGGCCTTCGCGCGGCTCCTTGACCACGAAACCGGCACGGGCGAGCAGGTCCTTGGGCTGGCGAATGATCTTCTGGCCGTGCTGCATCGAGCAGGCAGAATGATAGGCGACCGTCAAACCCGGCTTGCGGGCCGGTTCGGGCAGGTCCAGCGTCGCCAGATATTCGGTGACGTCCTTGGCCAGTGCCGAGACGCGCTCGGCCTTCTGCGCATAGGCCGGGTCCAGCCGCAGCATGAAGCCATAGTCCTTGATCGTGGTGCCGCAGCCCGAGGCGGTGATGACGATGGCGTCGAGCCCACCATCGTCGATCTCGCGGGTCCAGGCGTCGACATTCTGGCGCGCCGACGCGAGTGCTGCATCTTCTCGGCCCATGTGATGAACGAGCGCGCCGCAGCAGCCCTCGCCCTTGGGCACAACGACCTCGATGCCGAGACGGTTAAGCAGCGACACGGTCGCCTCGTTGATGCCGGGTTCGAGCACCGGCTGGGCGCAGCCGGTGAGGATGGCGACACGGCCGCGCCTGGCCCCGGATGCGGCATGCGTGCCGGGCGATGCCACGAGCGACGCGGCCGGCACCGATCTTGGCGCCAGCCTCAACATCGCCGCAAACGGCTTCAGTGCCGCAACCCTGTCGAATACATCGGCAAAAGGCCGGCCAAGCCTGGCCAGCTTGAGCGCAGCGCGGAAGCGTGCGGGATAAGGCAGCACCATCGCCAGCACGCCGCGCGTCAGCCTGTTGGCCAGCGGGCGCTTGTAAGTCTTTTCGATATGGGCGCGGGCGTGGTCGACCAGATGCATATAGTTCACGCCCGAAGGGCATGTGGTCATGCAGGCGAGGCAGGACAAGCAGCGGTCGATATGGGTGACGATCTCCTTGTCCGCCGGTCGCCCGTTCTCCAGCATGTCCTTGATCAGGTAAATGCGGCCACGCGGCGAATCGAGCTCGTTGCCAAGGGTCACATAGGTCGGGCATGTCGCCGTGCAGAACCCGCAATGCACGCATTTGCGCAGGATCTTTTCCGATTCCGCAACGTGCGGATCGGCAAGCTGGGCTGTGGTGAAATTGGTCTGCACGGCGTTATGGCACTCTTGTCAGGCGGCTAGATCAGCCAGCTTTCGGGGTTCTTGATGGCCTCGCCGCGCCCCACGGCCTGCAGACCCATGATACAGCGGACGATGAACCAGACGGCGACCGCAAACATCAGGATGAAGCCGATAAAGACGAAGATCAGCATGAACGAGATCAGCGCATAGAGCAGGCCGATCCAGAAGGTTCGGATCAGCCAGGTGTAGTGGGTCTCGACGAAGCCGCCGGCCTTGCCACGGTTCATGTAGGCCAGGATGATACCGACGATGCCGCTGACGCCGATGACCAGTCCGGCGAGGTAGAGGATGTAGATGACCTGGGCATTGGTCGGGCCCGGATCGAGCCAGCGGTCGGTCTGGCGCGGGGTGAAATTCGGCTGCGTGTCGCTCATGATGTGACTTCCTCCGATACACGCGCCAAGGTAGCAGAGTCGAGCGAATGCACCATCCGGCCGGGATTGAGGATGGACTTGGGGTCGAATTCCGCCTTGAGACGGGCCGAAAGTGCCGCCAGTGCCGCGGGCTGCGGTTCGAACACCGGGATCGCGGCGCGCCATGCCGGGGCGGCGCGGACCAGCGTCGCATGGCCGCCGCCGAACTGCCTGATCAGACCGCGCAACAGATCTGCTTCCGGCTCGCCTTCCATGCGCAGCCAGACGAGGCCACCCTGCCAGTCGTAGAAGGCGTCGCATGCCACCTGCATGCGCAGCGCCAGCACCATGTGGTGGGCATTGGCCGGCGGCATCGAGATACGCCAGACCGGCTTGTCGCTGCCGTCGGCAAAGGGGCAGACATCGCGCACATCGCGCCAGAGCGCGCGGGACGCACCCTCCGTTAGCTCCTCCAGTGGGCCGGCATTGCCGAGCATCTGCCTGAGCTGTCCCAGGCGATAAGCGACCGATGGGCCGAACCCTTCGACACGCAGCAAGGTTGCAGGGTCGCTGCCGAGCTTGCCATCGAACACGCGTGAGGCCATCCGCTCGGGCAGGTGTGCCGCCGAAGACACCTCGGCGCTGGAACCCATGGCGATCGACATGGCGGCGGTGGCGTTGTCGTCGAGAAGGCCGCGGATGATGAGCGTGGTCTCGGTCTCGGCCGCCGGCAGCACCTTGAAGGTGACGTCGGTCGCGACCGCCAGCGTGCCCCAGGAGCCGGCCATGACCTTGGACAGATCATAGCCGGTGACGTTTTTGACCACGCGGCCGCCCGACTTGAAGGCCTCGCCGCGCCCGGAGACGGCGTGGATGCCGAGGATGTGGTCGCGTGCGGCCCCGGCCTTGAGCCGGCGCGGTCCCGCGAGGTTGGCGGCGAGCACACCGCCGATGGTTCCCTGCCCCGGCATCTCGCCAAGCAGCGGACCGTAGTCGATGGGCTCGAAGGCAAGCTGCTGACCGTTTTCGGCAAGCAGCCTCTCGATCTCGGCCAGCGGCGTGCCCGCCTTCGCCGACAACACCAGTTCCGCGGGTTCGTAAAGCGTGACGCCTGACAGCTTCGACAGGTCAAGCGTGTGCTCGGCCTGCTGCGGCCTGCCAATGGCGCGCTTGGAGCCATGACCAATGATTTCGAGCGGCGAGTCTTCGGCGACGGCCCATTGGACAGCAGCGAGGACATCTTCCGACATGGTGGGGGTGAAAGTGGTCACAGCCGGTGCTCCCGGAGTTTTTCGAGGGCAGCAGAGCCGCGGCGCGACAGGCGGTAGCCTATGTCGAGGCTCTCGGTCAGGCCGAGTTCCTTGAGCTTGCGCACGTCCTGCTTGAATTTCGGCTTCTCCACGCCGAGGCGATCGGCAAGTGTTGCCGCTGCCACCTCGGGGTTCTGGCCGATGAGGCGCAGGATCGACGGGAAATAGCCCGGCGCGGTGCTGTCCCATTTGGCGAAGCGGGCGGCGAGCGCGTGCCAGTCGGCATCGCTGAGGTCTGCCGCCTCGCGCAGCGCCGGCCTGTTGTCAGCCTCGATGCCCTCGAAGGTAATGCGGTAGAGGGTCCGGCCGCTGCCTTCGCGCAGGTCGGCGGTCAGCGCGCCAAGGCTGTCGTAGCCAGCGGCGTGGGCGTCGGCCTCGGTTAGTGTCCCTTCGTCGGCCACTTCGACCACACCGATACGGATTACACCGATCGCCGTGCGCAAGCCGGTGCCGGCCTTGACCGTCGGCCGCTGCCAGCGGCGAAAGGCGAGCGTGATGTCGCCGCGCTTGATGCCTTCGAGGATCGCCTGCTTCAAAAGCATCAGAACCTCGGAATGTCGGGGAAGGCCACCTGCCCCCGGTGGACGTGCATGCGCCCGAGTTCGGCGCAACGGCGCAGCTGCGGGAACACTTTTCCGGGGTTGAGCAGGTGATTGGGATCGAAGGCGCATTTGACGCGCATCTGCTGCTCGAGGTCGATGTCATTGAACATCTCCGGCATCAGGTCGCGCTTCTCGACGCCGACGCCGTGCTCGCCGGTCAGCACCCCGCCGACCTTGACGCACAGGCGCAGGATATCGGCGCCGAAGGCCTCGGCCTTTTCGAGTTCGCCCGGCTTGTTGGCATCGTAGAGGATCAGCGGGTGCAGATTGCCGTCGCCGGCATGGAAGACATTGGCGACGCCAAGGCCGTATTGCTCCGACAACTCGCGCATGCCGGCGAGTACACGCGGCAGCTCCTTGCGCGGGATGGTGCCGTCCATGCAATAATAGTCGGGCGAAATGCGGCCAACGGCGGGGAACGCCGCCTTGCGCCCGGCCCAGAATGTGAGCCGCTCCTGTTCCGACTGCGAGATACGGCAGGTGGTGGCGCCGTTGCGGTTGGCAATCGCCTCGACCAGGCCGATCAGGTGATCGACTTCGACGGCGGGTCCATCCAGCTCGACGATCAAAAGCGCCTCGCATTCGAGGGGGTAACCGGCATGGACGAAGTCTTCTGCGGCGTGGATCGCCGGGCGGTCCATCATCTCCATGCCGCCGGGAATGATGCCGGCGCCGATGATGTCGGCGACACACTGGCCGCCCTCTTCGCTGGTCGGAAAACCGATCAGCAGCGCACGCGCCGTCTCCGGCTTCTTGAGGATGCGGACGGTAACCTCGGTGACGACGCCGAGCAAACCTTCCGAGCCGGTCATGACGCCGAGCAGGTCGTAGCCCTCGGCATCGAGATGCTTGCCGCCCAAGCGTACGACCTCGCCGTTCATCAGCACCATTTCGATGCCGAGCACGTTGTTGGCGGTGAGCCCGTATTTCAGGCAGTGCACGCCGCCGGAATTTTCGGCGACATTCCCGCCAATGGAGCAGGCAATCTGCGACGAGGGATCGGGCGCGTAGTAAAAACCGTCGAGTTCCACAGCTGTGGTGATGCCGAGATTGGTAACGCCCGGCTGGGCGGTGACGGCACGGTTGGGATAGTCGATCTCGAGAATGCGGTTGAAGCGGCTCATCACCAGGAGCACGGCGTCTTCCAGCGGCAACGCGCCACCCGACAGCGATGTGCCGGAACCGCGCGGCACAACGCGGATGTTGCGCTCGTTGCAATATTTGAGCAGGCGCGACACCTGGGCGACGGTCTCGGGCAGGACCACGACAAGCGGCAGCTGGCGATAGGCGGTCAGGCCGTCGCTTTCAAAGGCGCGCATCTCGTTGACCGTGTCGACCACCCCCTCACCCGGCACGATGATGCGCATATCGGCGACGATCTCGGCGCGACGGGCAAGCGTCGCCGCATCGGGCTTGGGCATGAGAATGCCGGACATCGGTCACCTAACGTCGAGAACTGGTAAAAAGCTTTTACCAGTTGGCGCCGGCGCATGCAAACTGGAAGAAGGTCGTTAGCCGGGACGCAAAGGCGCGCAGCGTTCGCAGCGTCAATCTGCCGCTGGCGGACGCTGGTCCTTCTCCTCTTGCGGGAGAAGGTGGATCGGCGCGCAGCGCCGAGCCGGATGAGGGGTGTTGGACGGAGCACTGCTGTGAAGAGGAGATACCTACTGGGTTGGACGTAAGATGTCGCGCTTTGGCCAACACCCCTCACCGCCCCTTCGGCGCACCTTCTCACTCAAGGGGAGAAGGGATCGCAGCCGGACAGCCTCACTCCCCAGCGTGCGCCTTTGGCTCACTGTGGGCGCGGCGCACACGGCGGACGCCCCACCAGACCAGCAGCACGGCAAGCGGCACGGCGGCGGCGGTGACGATCTCGGGTGCGAATGCGTGATCGACCGCCGAGGCACCCTTGGCGATGTAGCCGACCAGGCCGACGACGTAATAAGAGACGGCGGCGACGGACAGGCCTTCGACCGTCTGCTGCAGGCGCAACTGCAGGCGGGCGCGATTGTTCATCGACGCCAGCAGGTCGCGGTTCTGCTTCTCGACCTCGACATCGACCCACGTGCGCAACAGCGTGGTGGCGCGGGTCAGCTTGCGCGACAAATTGGCCTGGCGCTCTTCGACCGAACGGCAGGTGCGCATTGCCGGTGCCGAGCGGCGCTTGAGGAAACCGGCCCAGGTGTCGTAGCCGGGCACGACCTCCTCGTCGAGCGCTTCGAGGCGCTCGCGGACGATGCCGTCATAGGCCTTGCTGGCGCCGAATCGGTAGAGGCTGGAGGCTGCATCCGCTTCGAGTTCGGCGGCAAGTTCGGTGAGATCGGCAAGCAGCGCCTGGCTGTCGCGTGTCTCGACCGCCTTCATCTCACGCGTCGCTTGGGCCAGCCGGTCCTCGATGCGACGGACGCGGCTGGAAAGCGACAGCGCAACCGGAAGGCCAAGCATGGCCAGCGTGCGATAGGTCTCGATGTCGATCAGACGCTGCGACAGCGCACCGGTTCGCGCCGGCGTCAGGCCGCGGTCGAGGACAAGAATGCGGGTCAGGCCGTCGCCATCCTGACGGAAGTCGGTGACGATGCCGGCGGCACCACCCTCCACGAGCGAGTAGCACAGACTGGTGGGGTCGAAGGTCGCGATCAGCTTCTCGTTGGCCGGCGTCCATTTGCGGATTTCGAGCCGGATGCCCGAAATGACCGTGCCGGGTGGGCTGAAACCGTTGCCGAAGGGCGAATCCTCCTGCGAGCGGTCGGTGGCGCCGAGCGGGCCTTCCCAGAGATAGGTCGAAAACTCGGTGTGGCGTTCCCAGCGTAGCGAGCCCTGCCCCCATTTCATGGCGTGGTGACGGGCCTGGCGATCGGGTGCGGCGATGCCGAGGCGGCGGGACAATTCAGAAAGCACGGCCTGGTCGACGGCCGATCCGCCCTCGGTCATGAAGGACAGCTGGACCATCACGCGCGGACTTTCGACCAGCGGATGCGGTCGCGAATGGACCTCCCCGAGCGCGCTGGGACGACCTTCATGGGCCGGAAAACCCATGACACTGCCGGTCGAACGCGGCAGGAACTCCAATGAGGACGGCTCGGCTGTCACCTGTGGATCCCTCGATGCCATGACCTTCCTGCCTCTAGGTAAGTTTGCCGCAACAGGCAAACGTCAACTTTAGCGGCGCCTGATACTGTGCACCGCCAGCCACCGGGCTGGGTACTGCCGGACTGGATAAATAATTTGACCAGTCGGGGCCGGGCCACCTATCCTTGTGGCCAAGGACAAAGGTTCCGGACAGCACCCTTGAGCGACATATTTTCCAGGATCGAGCATTCACGCACGGCCGACGAGGTGGTGCAACAGATGGAGAGCCTGATTCTGGAAGGCGTGCTGCGCGCCGGCGACAGGCTGCCCGGCGAGCGCGAACTGGCGAGGCAGTTCGACGTGTCGCGGCCGATCCTGCGCGATGCGCTGAAGACGCTGGAAGCGCGCGGGCTAATGGTGACGCGCCATGGCGGCGGCACGCATGTCGCCGACGTTATCGGCCAGGTGTTTTCCAAGCCGGTGATGGATTTGATCGTGAACCACCGTAAGGCGGCAGCCGATTATCTCGAATATCGCCGCGAGATCGAGGGTCTGGCGGCCGAGTATGCGGCACGGCGGGCGACCAAGGAGGATCTGGCGCTGCTCGACCGCATCATGGTTCGCATGGAGGCGGCGCACCAGCGCGCCGACTTCCGTGAAGAGGCCGAGATCGACGTCGAATTTCACCATGCGGTGGGTGAGTGCGCGCACAACATCATTTTGCTGCACACTCTGCGTTCCTGCTACAAGCTTCTGACGGACGGCGTGTTCCAGAACAGGCTCGTGGTGTTTGCCCTGCCGGCAGCACGAGAAGCGCTGCTCGAACAACACCGGGCGATCCACAGGGCGGTCGTTGCAGGCGATCCCACTGCTGCGCGTCAGGCGGCGATGGACCACATCACCTATCTGGAGCGCGCGATGGCCGAGGCCGAGCGCAGCGGCGACTGGCAGCGCGTATCGCGGCTTCGCCTCAGGCAGCGGCTCGACGGCGAGGAAGCGAAAAGACCATGACCGGCGTGCATTTTCTTGACGCCCGGGGTCCCGAGGGCATGCGCATCTATGCGATCGGCGACACACACGGGCATCTGGAGTTGCTGGCGGAGATGCATGCCCGGATCGCCCAGGAGATCATCCGCGACAGGCCGGCCGACTGGCGCATCATCCACCTCGGCGACCTTGTAGACAGGGGGCCGGACAGCCGCGGCGTGATAGAGTTCCTGATCGCGGCGACCGCCCGCGACAGCCGCAACATCGTGCTGACCGGCAATCACGACGTCGGCTTCCTCGACTTTCTCGCCAATCCCGACCCGGAGGGGCTGTTTGCCCGCTTCGGCGGCGTCGAGACCGCGTCGTCTTATGGCGTCAGCCTCGGGTTGGACAATGTGACCAGCCTGCAGGCGAGCCATGCCCAGTTGGTGCGCTCGGTGCCGGAAAGCCATGTGCGCTTCCTGCGCGGGCTCCCCTATTCGGCAAGCTTCGGGGATTTTTTCTTCTGCCACGCCGGGGTCAGGCCGGAAGTGCCATTGGAACGGCAGGATCCGCAGGACCTCATCTGGATCCGCAAGGAATTCCTCAACTATCCGGGGTTGCACCCGAAAGTCGTGATCCATGGACATACGCCGCAGGCAGAACCCGAAGTGATGGCCAACCGCGTCAACGTCGACACAGGAGTCTATTATTCGGGAGCGCTGAGCGCATTCGTCATAGACGGTGCGGACAAACGACTGATTTCGGTGGCTAGGCCCGTCAGCGGGCGGCAGTGACGCCGTAGCCATCGACAACGCGATGGTCGGCTGCGGCATCGGCCGCATAAATCCCGAAGCCGCCAAGCACGATTGCCGACAGCATGGCGAAGGACAGGAGTGCTGCTTTCACGGGGGTCATCTCAAGTTGAGCTTCCTGCATTCTGCACGAACGGAGTTACGAATAAGTTTCCGAAAACTTTAACCGACACCACAAATGCGCGGCATCGCGGCCGTGCTTCTAGGGACGTTCTGTATCGGGCTTGTGTCGCACGAGCCTTGGAGATGGTTCATTCGCGATACCACCGTCGGCTGGCGCGAGGCTGTCTTTAGAAAGGCTTTTGGGCACAATCCAGCCACTGTGGAACCGTCCACAGCGGATTTTTTTCGCAGTGCCAAAAATGTCACGGAATGGCTATCGGCGGCCTCCGGCGAGGTTCCGGCCGCCATGATGTTTCAGATAGCTGCAACCCAGGCGCGAGCCAACGCCTTGCCGACCGCATCGGCTTCGGGGCCATGGCGTTCTGCCTCGGCATCGTGGCGCTCGGGCCAGTCAGGCTGGTTCCTGGCGATCACGTCGGCGAAGGCGCTGTTCCACTCGCGCACCAGCTTGCGGTCGGCCTCGAAATGGAACTGCGTGCCATAGGCGGCGCGGCCGATGCGGAACGCCTGGTTTCCAGTGACGGCGCTGCCGGCCAGCCTGATCGCGCCTTCCGGCATGGTGAAGGTGTCGTCGTGCCACTGGAAGATGGAGAAACGGTCCGGCAGTTCGGCGAAAACAGGGTCATCGAGCGCATCCTCGGTCAGCGACACGCCGTGCCAGCCGAATTCGGTGGCGCCGCCGATGCGGTTGTGGCCGCCAAAGGCACGCGCCAGCAGTTGGCAGCCGAGGCAGATGCCAAGGACGGCCTTGTCACGATCGACGAAATCGCGGGTCAGCGCGAGCAGCTCGGGAAAATAGGGCGAATGGGCATCGTCGAGCGCATTCTGACCACCTCCGAGCATGACGATGGCGTCGTGCTCGCCGGCGTCCAAGGGCAGCGCATCGCCGAGATGGGCGTTGCACAGGTCGAGCTCGGCGCCGACCTCAGCAAGCGCCTCCCCAACCTGGCCGAGGCCGGTGCTTTCAAAGTTCTGAACGACGAGGACGCGCATCTCGGCCTTTCCGGCAGGCGGTGACAAAGTTGCGGCGAGCCCTATCATGCGGCCTACCACGCAGCCAAGAAGGATCGGCTATGCCACTGCAAAACCGGGTCGACCCCTTCGGCGAAATAGACGCCACGCCCGAGCGCGGCATGTTCACCGGCAATCGCGGCATCATCCACGACCCCGATACGAAAACGCTGCTGCACAAGCGCTGGGCGACCAAGGCATGGATCACCTGCGCGCTCGAGTTCAAGGGCGTGCGTCGTGTGCCGATGGGGCGAAACCGGCCCGGCGGCAAGACCGGCTGGACCGAGCTGTTCTTTCTCGACGAGGTGACGGCATTGGCCGCCGGCCACCGGCCCTGTTTCTACTGCCGGCGGGCGCGCGCCCAGGCTTTTTCCAAGGCCTATGCCAGCGCCTTCAATGCAGACGAGCCAAAGGTCGGCGAGATCGACGGGCGGCTGCACGAGGAAAGGCTGGCCTCCGGTGGCCAGCCGGTGGAACTCGACCGCCACGGCCTGCGCCTTTTGCCCGACGGCGCGATGTTTTCGGACGGCGCCTCCGACTATGCGGTGCGCGGCGGCAAGGCGTTGCGCTGGAGCTTCGGCGGATACGACGCGGCCTTCGGCTTCGACGAACTCTCCGACCAGGAGATGTGCATCATCACGCCGGTGACGACGCTTGCCGTGCTTGAGGCGGGTTACCGGCCGGAGTGGCATGCTAGCGCGGAGCGGCTTGCGGAGAGATAGCAGTGCCGCGGGCCTGGACGTGGAGCACAGCGGCGAAATAGGCTTTGGTCATGCCTGTGTGCCGGCGCGACCATGGACAGGCCATAAAGTGCCGCCAGCTCGTCCTTGCACTCGAACGACAGGAGACGCGCAAATTCGACCCGGAGGCTGCCCCTTGACCGCCACCGCGGCCTGCCGCATTGCTCGGCCATGCGCGCAAACTACAAGATGCAACGGCTGTTCGTGCCCGACGACCTCTCGGCCGGGACGGGCTTCGACGCCGATCCACAGCAGAGCCATTATCTGACCCACGTGCTTCGCCTCGCCGAAGGCGCGGAAGTGCTGGTCTTCAACGGCCGCCACGGCGAATGGACGGCAAGGATTGGCGGCCGCACCAAGAAGGCCGTGCGGCTCGAAGTGCTGGAATTGCAGCGCGCACAACCGGAACATCCCGATCTCGTTTATTGCTTCGCCCCGCTGAAGGTCGGCCGGCTCGACTATCTCGTGCAGAAGGCGGTGGAGATGGGCGCCGGCACGCTGGTGCCTGTCATGACCCAGCACACGCAGATGAAGCCAAACATCGACCGGCTGCGGGCCAATTCGGTGGAAGCCGCCGAGCAATGCGGCATCCTGGCCATCCCCGAGGTGACCGAGGCGGTCAAGCTGGAGCAATTGCTTTCCAACTGGGACAAGGAACGGCGACTGGTCTTCTGCGACGAGGACGCGTCGACCAACAACCCGATGGCCGCATTGCAGGGAATCAAGGAGCGCAAGCTTGCCCTGCTGGTGGGGCCCGAAGGCGGATTCTCCGACGAGGAACGCCGCATGCTGCGCGCCCTGCCCTATGTGACGGCCATTCCGCTCGGACCGCGCATCCTGCGCGCCGACACGGCGGCGGTGGCGGCCCTCGCGGTCATCCAGGCCGCCATCGGCGATTGGTAATCAGGCAAGCATCTTGCTCGGCCACGGGTTGATGCCGTCACGCAGCCACAGCAGCGTATCGAGCCAGAAGTCGGCGGCATGGCGGCTGTGGAACAGGCCAAAATGGCCGATCTGCTGTCGGTCGAAATCATCAGGTGAAAGCAGCAGCTGGGTCGTGCTGGAGCCGGCGTAGTAGTCCAGCGCCCGGCTGATTGCCTTTGGCGTGCCGAATTCGTCGTCGCTGAGACCTATGGCGAGGATGGATGCCGTGACGGCGGCGAAACGACGGAGCACGTCGGCCCGCTCGGCTTCTGGGTGATTAAGCTCTATGCGGGCGCGGCGAAAACTCCACTCGTTGGCGACGCCCGCCGGCAAGTCCTCGAGCCAGCCGAGCCGCCTGCCGGGAAAATAGCCGCACAGGGCGGTCAGCGCGGGCATGGCCACATGCCATTTGAGAAAAAGTCGCAAACGCCTCTCGGCAGCATAGTCACGCCAGTATGCATATTGCGCACCGACGGTGAGCATTCGGGCCACTGCTGGGGCCGATTCGGCCAATCCAGACAGCACGCCGCCGATGCTGTGACCGACCACCAATAGCGGCGCAACGGGATCGAGGCGAATTGCGAGATGAAGCACGGCTTCAAAGTCGCGTTCGCCCCAATCGCGCCAGCGATAGCCGCAGCGGCGCAGGCTCGCCGGCCGAGACGCGCCAATGCCGCGATAATCGTAGGTGATGACATCGAAACCGTGGCCGGCGAGGAAGGTTGCATAACGATGGTAGTAGCGCGCGAGCACACCCGTGGCCGGGTTGACAATGACGGTGCCTGCCTTTTCGCCGCGCGCATGCGGCCAGATATGGCCGCGCAACGCCACGCCGTCGCAGCAGGCGATTTCGACCGACCGTGGCTCGACCACTGAAACCGCAATCGACATGGGACCTCGCTTTCTCCAGCAAGGGCTAGCGAAATCCGCCTTTGGATTACACTCACTAGTCGGTATACTTCTGGCATGAGAACGTCCGAGAAACCGACGCGCGAGCGCATCGTCGATGCCGCCTCGAAGCTTTTCTACAGCGAGGGCATCCGCGCCGTCAGCGTCGACGCCGTGGCCGAGAAGGCGGGGCTGACCAAGCGCACGCTCTATTACCACTTCACCAGCAAGGACGAACTGATCGCAGCCTATCTCGACGGCCGCGACCAACCCAATCTCGCCCTGTTCCAGCGCTGGTTTGCAGAGGCCGAGGGCGGAATGGAGCAGAAGGTGCGGGCGATCTTCCAGAACCTCGCCACATCGGCGCGGCACCCCAAGTGGAAAGGCTGCGGCTATCTGCGCACGGCGGCCGAACTGGCCGACATGCCCGGACACCCCGCGATCAGGACCGGCATCGCCCACAAGCAACGCGTCGAGGCCTGGCTGCGGCAGGAACTCACCGAAGTCGGGGCTACAGGCGCCGAGGCCCTTGCCCGCCAGGTCGTCCTGTTGCTTGACGGCGCTTTTGCGGTGGTGCTGCTCAACCGCGATGCGAGCTACATGGAAACGGCCGGGGACGCGGCCGCAACGCTGGTTCGGACTGCCCTTCCCGTGCGATAGTCAAGACAAGGACTTGCCAGCCGTCCCGGGCGTAGCGAAATCATTCAATATCTATTGACGAAGGCTCAGGATTTTTCGCTTGATCGGCGAGCGCTGGATCGTCCATCAAGCGCCACCGTTCTTCCGCCCCAGGAGAAACTTTATGGCGCGCGACACCACCGATTTCCAGCCCATCGAGGGCATGGATGAACTCGTCGGCTACCTGGCTGCCGGCAACAAGCCGCGCGACAAATGGCGGATCGGCACCGAACACGAGAAATTCCCCTTCTATGTCGACGGCAATGCGCCTGTGCCCTATGGCACCGACCGCGGCATCCGCACGCTGCTCGAAGGCATGCAGAAGACACTTGGCTGGGATCCGATCATCGATGCCGGCCGCATTATCGGCCTGGTAGAGCCGACCGGCCAGGGCGCCATTTCGCTGGAACCCGGCGGCCAGTTCGAGCTGTCCGGCGCGCCGGTCGAGACGATCCACCAGACCTGTCGCGAGGGCAACGCCCATCTGGCGCAGCTGCGCGAGATCGCCGAGCCGCTCGGTATTCGTTTCCTTGGCCTCGGCGGCAGCCCGAAATGGACGCTGGTCGAGACCCCGCGCATGCCCAAATCGCGCTACGACATCATGACCGCCTACATGCCCAAGGTCGGCACCAAGGGCCTCGACATGATGTATCGCACCTGCACAATCCAGGTGAATCTCGACTTCGAGAGCGAAGCCGACATGCGCCGCAAGATGCAGGTTTCGCTCAAGCTGCAGCCGCTTTCGACGGCGCTGTTTGCCAACTCGCCCTTCACCGATGGCAAGCCGAACGGCATGCAGAGCTGGCGCGGCGACATCTGGCGCGACACCGATAATCAGCGTTCGGGCCTGCTCGATTTCTGTTTCTCGCCGGAGTTCGGCTTTGCCGACTACGCCGAGTGGGCGCTCGACGTGCCGATGTATTTCGTCATCCGCGACGGCCGCTATCACGACATGACGCACATGACCTTCCGCCAGTTCATGGCGGGCGCCGCGCGCAATGAAGTGCCCGACGGCATGCCGACCATGGGCGACTGGGCCAACCATCTGTCGACGCTGTTCCCGGATGTGCGGCTCAAGCGTTTCCTCGAAATGCGCGGCGCCGACGGCGGCCCATGGCGCCGCATCTGCGCCCTGCCCGCCTTCTGGGTCGGCCTGCTCTACGATCCCGCGACGCTCGATGCTGCCGAGGCACTCACTCGCGACTGGACCTACGAAGAAGTGCTGGCCATGCGCAACGCGGTGCCCGAACAGGGCATTTCGGCGCCGTTCCGCAACACCACCTTGCGCGAGGTCGGCCGCGAAGTGCTGGCGCTGTCGCGGCAGGGCCTGGTGAACCGTGGCAACAAGAACCGCGACGGCTTCGACGAATCGGGGTTCCTCAACACGCTGGACGAGGTCGTTGCACGCGGCACCACCAGCGCGGAAGAAATGCTGAACGCCTATCACACGCGCTGGGGCGGTTCGATCGAGCCGGTTTTCCTGGAATACGCCTACTGAGGCGGAAGCGGCGAAAGCCCCTTCATTCCACCCCGGAAACGCACTAGCTTCCTCCTGGAGATAGTCCCAGGAGGAAAAAATGCTGCCCTTGTTCGAGATGCTGGCCAATGCCCAGAACGGCAACGGCATGGACGCGCTGTCGCGCCAATTCGGGCTGAGCCAACAGCAGACGCAGGCCGCGCTCGAGGCGCTGATGCCGGCCTTCAGCCAGGGGCTGAAGCGCAATGCCTCCGACCCCTATGGCGTCGGCTCGTTCCTCCAGGCGATGGCGAGCGGCCAGCACGCCAAATATTTCGATGACGCCTCCCGCGCCTTCTCGCCTCAAGGCGTCGACGAAGGCAACGGCATCCTCGGTCATCTGTTCGGCTCGAAGGACCTGTCGCGGGCGGTGGCGGCGCAAGCCGCTCAGGCCACGGGTGTCGGCCAGAATATCCTCCAGCAGATGCTGCCGGTCGTCGCCTCGATGATCATGGGCGGGCTGTTCAAGCAGTCGACCGGCCAGATGCAGGCGGCCAGCGGCATGGGCGGTAACAATCCGCTCGGCGATATCATCGAGCAGATGATGAGGCAGGGCGGCGGCATGATGGGCGGCGGACAGCAGCCGCAGCCGGCACCGCAACAGAGCCAGGCGCCCAATCCGTTCGACAATCCCTTCGGCCAAATCCTCAAGGACATGTTCGGCGGCGGCCAGGCGCAGCAGCCGACACCGCGCCAGTCGCAACCCCAGGCGCAGAGCCCCTATGGCGACAACCCGCTGGGCAAGATCTTCGAGGAGATGCTGGGCGGCGGCAGTGCCCAGCCCGACCCGCAGCCACAGGCGCGCCAGCCGCAGCCACAGGCCAATCCGAGCGGCCGGCCGCGCAATCCCTATGACGACCTGTTCGGCAAGATGTTCGAAACCGGCAGCCAGCAGCGCGACGACTACCAGAAGGGCGTCGAGTCGATCTTCGACCAGTTCAGCAAGGGGATGGATAAATACAGGTGAGCGAGTAGGGAATAGTGAGTAGTGGAGGCCTGCTCCCTATTTGCTACTCACTACTTACTCATAAAAAAAAGCCCGGTCCCTTGGGAGGACCGGGCAACGTGCAGGCAAGGCCGGCGGGGACCGGCTGGGAGTGGGGAGCCTGCTAAACTCAACAGCGCCGCGCATCCGGCTGAACGCGCAAAAAGCGCTGTAAAACCTCGGGTTGGTGCATGATCCTGTCCGAAATCTTATGCGATTTTCGGGGCATGCACCGCATCAGGCGACGCGGCGGGCCATCGCCTCGACGTTCTCGGATCGCGATTGGCGGATCGAGCGAAGCCGGACGGTCGGGTCGCTGGCAAAGGGCAGATCAACTGCCACATACAGATCACCGCGGGTGAGGCCGATGTCGGCCAGCTCGGTGTCGGTCATGTCGCCGAGGCGATAGAATGCGCGCCGATTTTTCCAGGCGCGCAGGAGATCGGCTGCATAGTTGACGATACGCATCGCATTCACCGGGCGAGCCGCGGAATGCGTCGTCTCAGCGCAATGGTCGAGCGTGGTCATTGTCTCTCTCCAGATCACAGGACAAACGGGTCCCCTCCCGGTCGACGCTCCTTCCGCCGCCCCGATTCCGATTCACATGCCTTATGTGGACAATCACACTGTGCCTGCGGTCTATTGATTAATCCAACGAATGTTTTTAATCTTTAGCATCAAAGTTCATGATGGAAACGACAATGGCCGCTCCTCTCGACCTTGACCAGCTCCAGACATTCGTCTCCATCGTCGACACGGGCAGCTTCACGCGCGCCGCAGACGAGGTCCATCGCACCCAGTCGGCCGTGTCGATGCAGATGCGCCGGCTTGAGGAACGCGTCGGCAAGGCGCTGTTTGCGAAGGATGGACGCATGAACAAGCTGACCGAAGAAGGCGAACGGCTGCTCTCCTATGCGCGACGGCTGCTCCAGCTCAACCGCGAGACCCTTGCCGCCTTCGACGACCGGGCGCTGGAAGGCACCATCCGCATCGGCGTACCGGACGATTATGCCGACCGTTTCCTGCCCGAGATCATGGCCAGGTTCTCGCGCTCCAACCCGCGTGTCGAGCTGTCGGTGGTATGCGAGCCGACGGTAAATCTCGCCGACCAGATCCGGCGCGGCAATCTCGACATCGCGCTGGTAACGGAATGCGAGGACACGCGGCCAACCGAGATCGTGCGCAACGAACCGCTGCTCTGGGTCTCCTCGGCCAGCCACATGGTGCACGAGGAAGAAATCCTGCCGATGGCCTTCGGCCGTCCGACCTGCCAGTGGCGGCGGATGGCAACCGACATACTGGACGCCAGCGGCCGCCAGTATCGCGTCTTGTTCACCAGCTGGTCGGCAACCGTCATCACCGCCGCCGTGCTTTCGGGGTTGGCGGTTTCGGTGCTGCCCGAATGCGCGCTGAGGCCGGGCATGCGGGTGCTGGGCGACGCCGACGGCTTCGGCGCCCTGCCCGACTGCAAGATCGGCATCTTGCGCGGCCATTCGAGCCGGCCGGAGATTATCGACGCCCTTGCCCGTCATATTAGCGAGAGCCTGGACAACATCTCGGTTCCGATCCCGGAGGAAGCCGGTACATTCGATTTCCAGGCGTTGATGGCCAATCGCGGACGCCGGCTCAAGCCCAGCCATATTATGCCGGGATGGTAGACCAGTCCTGACGCTCCAAGCTTGACGAGCAGGGGCCGGCGGACCTCAATCGCGCCATGACCGAACTTGCCACCGAATCACGTACGAACGCGACCGAATATACCGTCAGCGAAATCTCCGGCGCGCTGAAGCGCACCGTCGAGGACACGTTCGGCAATGTGCGCGTGCGCGGCGAAATTTCGGGCTACCGCGGCCCGCACTCGTCGGGCCACGCCTATTTTGCGCTGAAGGACGACCGCTCGCGCATCGAAGCCGTGGTGTGGAAGGGCACCATGAGCCGGCTGAAGTTCCGCCCCGAAGAAGGCATGGAGGTCATCGCCTCGGGCAAGCTGACCACCTATCCCGGCTCGTCCAAGTACCAGATCGTCATCGACAATCTCGAGCCCGCCGGCGCCGGAGCGCTGATGGCGCTGCTCGAGGAACGCAAGCGCCGACTAGCGGCCGAAGGCCTGTTCGACGACAGGCGCAAGCAGTTGTTGCCGTTCATGCCGATGATGATCGGCGTGGTCACCTCGCCGACTGGCGCCGTCATCCGCGACATCATCCACCGCATCAAGGACCGCTTTCCGCTTCACGTGCTGGTTTGGCCTGTGCGGGTGCAGGGCGAGACGTCGGGCGCCGAAGTCGCAAACGCCATCAACGGCTTCAACGAACTGCCCGAGGAAGGTAACCTCCGGCGGCCTGACCTTCTGATCGTGGCGCGCGGCGGCGGCAGCCTCGAAGACCTCTGGGGCTTCAACGACGAGGCGCTGATCCGCGCGGTGGCCGCTTCGCATATCCCCGTCATCTCGGCCGTGGGCCATGAGACCGACTGGACGCTGATCGACCTTGCCGCCGACATGCGCGCGCCGACGCCGACAGGCGCGGCCGAGCTTGCGGTGCCTGTCAAAGCCGAGCTCGAGGCTACGCTCGCCAATCTCGGTGCGCGGCTGCGTGGGGCAGTGTCGCGCATGATCGACAGGCGGAGCCAAGCGGTGCGGGCCGCGGCCCGCGCCCTGCCGACGCCGGACCAGTTGCTGGCCTTGCCGCGCCGACGCTTCGATGAGGCGACCAGCCGGCTCGGGCGCGCGCTGATCGTGGCAACCGAGCGCAAGCGTGCCCGGCTTTCGGCCGTGCGGCTGTCGCCAGCGACGCTGTCGCGGCGCATCACCGAGACCCGTCGGCATCTCGACCGCGACATGCTGCGGGCCGACGCGGCGTTGCGGGCGATGGTGCGCGAAAAACGCATCCGTTTCGACCGCACGAAGGGCAGGCTTTCGCCCGAACCGCTGGCACGCCGCCAGGAAGCGTTCCGCCTGCAGCTGACCGGCCTTGAGCGGCGCGGCGCACAGGCTGTCGGCCTTAGGCTCGAACGCGCCCGCACCAAGCTGTCGCAGGCCGAGCGGCTGATGGCGACGCTGTCGCACAAGGCAGTGCTGGCGCGCGGTTTCGCGCTGGTGCGCGATGCCGAAGGTGCTGTGCTCAAGCGCGTGGCCGACGTGGCGACGGGCGCAGCCCTGTCGATCGAGTTCGCCGATGGTGTCGCCAATGCGGTGGCGACCAGCGGCGATGCCAAGGCGAAGCCGGCAGCCAAGCCAGCTCCGCGGGCCAAGGAGCCCGGTAGCCAGGGCAGCCTATTCTAGACTCTAAAATCGGATTCGATTTCGGAAAACGCCAAGCCCAAGCTCGACAAACTGGAGCGTCCATCAAGACGCAGGGCGCTCTTAGTCAGCCTTGGGTGCCGACGACGCCGGGACGGAGGCCGCCGGCGGCTCCAGCGGCGAAATGAACGGCGCGCTCCAGGAACCACCGACGAAGAAGGCCGTGCGCGGCTGCGCGTCGGCGGGTGCTGCAGGCGTGGTCGTCGAGCCCGCCGTAACAGCCGTTTCCCTGGGCTCAACAGCCCCCGAAAGCGCCAGCCCGCGCCCGACATAGGGCACGATGCCGGTGAGCCAGATGCGATTGGCGGGCGTGCGCGCCTCGGCCTTGTCGATCTTGGCGACGCCATTGGAGATGGTGGCCTTGAGCTCGACGCCATCGACCGGCAATGTTGCGCCGGAGACCTCGTCCAACGAGAAGAAGCCGCGCTCGCCGGTACGCTTGAGGAACGCCTTGAGATCGAGGCCCGGTATGGCGCCGACGCCGAAGGTCGCCGAGATCGAGCCGTTGGCATTCTGCAACAGCGTGTTCCAGCTGAGCCCCGGCCCCTTGAGGATGACCGAAACCGTGCCGCGGCCGATGGGCACGATGCGCCCCAAGCCGGCCGCAGCGCCGAAGGCACCGCCGTCGATGTCGGAGGCGAGCAGCCGGATTTCGGCCTGAGTGCCTCCAGGCTGGCGGTCGAAGCGCATGCCGGCCTGGACATTGCCGCCGAAGGCCTCGGCGTCGGAAATGTCGAAGGCCGCGAGGCCGCCCTTGACCTGGGCGGTCGCGGCAACCTCCGCCAGCGAGATCGCGCCGAATGTGGCCTTGGTGGTCGACAGCCTGAGGTCGAGATTGACGTGATCTGCAAAGCTGGTGTCGATCTCGCTGTTGCCAGAGCTCGTCGGTGCCATCGGCGCGAAGGCCGAGGCGAACGTCATCAGGTCGAGCGTGTCGAAGGCAAGCGTGCCGGAGATCGATGGTACCGGGCCGTTGAGCGACAGGTCGAGGATGCCCATGCCCGGATTGCTGTCGAGCGTGACCTTGGCATTGTCGAGCTTGAGCCGCGACAGATCGCCGGTGACCTTCGAGGCAATCGAGATGGAGCCCACCGGGCTGCCGGGCAGCACGCCGGGCTGCGACCACTCCAGCACACGCCGGAACGAGGGCGCCGAAATCTTGGTATGGCCCTCGACATGTGCGTCACCAGTGAGGCGGGCGGTGCCTTCGAAGCTGGCCTCGACCGGCGCCGATTTGATCGACGCCGTGATCGGTGCGCTACCGCCGGCAAAGATCAAGAGCGGGCGCTCGGAGGTCAATTCCAGCGCCACCGGCTCACCGCGCCAGACACCGGTCGCGGCCATGCTGCCGGCCTTGTTCAGCGCCGGCCAGCTGGCCTTGCCCGTCAGGTCGCTCAATATCTCGTCGCTGCCCTCGTCGGAAACGGCAACGACCCGGCCGTCGATGAACTCGACGGCGCCAAACTTGTCGGAAGGCAGGCCCTTGATGTCAGGTTCGGAGGGGTTTGCAGCGACCATTTCCTGGGTGCGCTCGATCGAGCGCTCGAGCCTGCCGCCGCGCGATTGCGGCAGTTCGTAACCACCGTCGGCCCGGCGCTTTATGCGCAAGGTGGGGCGGACGAAATGCGCATCGGAAAAATCGACATTGCCCGACAGGGCCGAAAGGGCCGAGAGCTCGATTTCGACACGCTCGGCATCGATGATCGGCGACCCTTGCTCGTCGTCCCAGTCGGTGAGGGTGACGTTCTTCAGCGTTGCGCGGAAGACGGGCCATATTTCGATGCTCGGCGTGCCGTCGAAAGAGACGCGGAAGCCACTCCACGCGCTCATCTCAAAGGCAATGCGATCCTTGACGATCTGGGTGGAAGCGACGAAAGGCACCGCCGCGACGGTAAAGACGATCAGGACGGCGAGGCCGACGATCGCCCAGATACCGCGCTTGAACAGTGGTGATGGCATGTTGCCCTTGTGCTGCCCGTGCTGCGCTCCGATGGCATCCGGGTGTAACCGAGAACAGCGGCATTTCAAGTCTTTGTGGCCTCTCCATGACGTTTGCGCACAGCCCATTGGCGCAAATCGACATTTCCTTGATCTGCTGCAATGCGACATGCATAACCGGATGCGGTTTTGGGAGAGACATCGATGACTGTTGAAGTGCCCCTCTGGACACCCTCTGCAGAGCGGATTGCAGCCGCACCCTTGACGGCGTTTGCAGCCGAGGCGGGCAAGCGTGCGGGGCGCGAGTTCTCCCGATATGCCGCTCTGCACGCTTGGTCGGTCGACGACCGCGACGCCTTCTGGGATCTGGTCTGGGACTTCTGCGGTGTCATCGGCGAAAAAGGCGGCCGCGTGCTGGCCGACGGCGACAGGATGCCGGGCGCGAAATTCTTTCCCGATGCAAGGCTCAACTTCGCCCAGAACCTGCTGCGCGGCACGGGCCACGGCGAGGCCATCGTCTTCCGCGGCGAGGACAAGATCGAACGGCGCCTGAGCTGGGACGAGCTTTCGGCGCTGGTGTCGCGGCTGCAGCAGCTGTTCGTGTCGCTAGGCATCAAGAAGGGCGACCGTATCGCTGCGATGATGCCGAACATGCCGGAGACTGTGGCCGCCATGCTGGCGACCGCCTCGATCGGCGCGGTGTGGTCGTCATGCTCGCCCGATTTCGGCGAACAGGGCGTGCTCGACCGCTTCGGCCAGATCGAGCCGAAGGTGTTCATTGCCCCCGACGGCTACTGGTATGCCGGCAAACACATAGAGGTCGGTGCAAAGATAGCCGCCGTGGCCGAGAAGCTGGCCAGTGCGACGAAGGTTCTGGTCGTCGACTATCTCGGAACGGCAGAGGACGTCGCCTCCGGCATCGCCAAGGCCGAGGCGCTGGAGGATGCGCTCGCGCCATTTTCGGCAAAGGCGGTGACGTTCGAGCCCCTGCCCTTCGACCATCCGCTCTACATCCTGTTTTCGTCCGGTACGACCGGCATCCCCAAATGCATCGTGCATTCGGCCGGCGGCACATTGCTGCAGCATCTCAAGGAGCTGCGCCTGCATGCCGGCCTCGTGCCCGGCGACCGCTTCTTCTATTTCACCACCTGTGGCTGGATGATGTGGAACTGGCTTGTCTCGGGGCTCGCCGCCGAGGCAACGCTGCTGCTCTATGACGGCTCGCCGTTCCATCCCAACGGCAATGTGCTGTTCGATTTCGCCGGCGCCGAGAAGATGACCTATTTCGGCACCTCGGCGAAATTCATCGACTCCGTCCGCAAAGCGGGCCTGAGACCCATCGACAGCCACGACCTGTCCACCGTGCGCACCCTGTCGTCGACAGGCTCGCCGCTGTCGCCCGAGGATTTCCAGTTCGTCTATGACAGCATCAAGAAGGATGTCCACCTCGCCTCGATCTCCGGCGGCACCGACATCGTCTCGTGCTTCGTTCTGGGCGTACCGACGGAACCGGTCTGGATCGGCGAGATCCAGGGTGCCGGCCTCGGCATGGCCGTCGACGTCTGGGACGACCAGGGCAAACCGGTGCGCCAGGAAAAAGGCGAGCTCGTCTGCACCAGGGCCTTTACCGCAATGCCCATCGGTTTCTGGAACGACGCCAACGGTGCCAAGTATCACGCGGCCTATTTCGATCGGTTCGACAATGTCTGGTGCCATGGCGACTTCGCCGAATGGACCGGCCATGGCGGCCTGATCATCCATGGCCGCTCGGACGCCACGCTGAACCCCGGCGGGGTGCGCATCGGTACGGCCGAGATCTACAACCAGGTCGAGCAACTGCCGGAAATACTGGAGGCCCTGTGCATCGGCCAGGATTGGGATGGCGACGTGCGCGTTGTGCTGTTCGTCCGCCTCGCGGCTGGCCTTTCCCTCGACGAGGATCTCGAAAAGCGTATCCGGACAAAGATCCGCACCGGCGCCAGCCCACGCCACGTGCCGGCTAAGATCGTCGTGGTCACGGACATCCCGCGCACCAAGTCGGGCAAGATCACCGAGCTTGCGGTGCGCGACATCGTCCATGGCCGTCCGGTCAAGAACAAGGAGGCGCTGGCCAACCCCGAAGCCCTCGACCTCTACAGGGATATCGAACAGCTCAGGAACTGAGCGGGGTGCGCATGCTTAACAAAGGGTGACCGACAAATTTACCTAGACTTCAGGAGTGGTACACTTTCGTAAACTTCGAGGCAGCCAGGTAAGGAGCTGTTAAGTTTCAGGCCTGATAGTCGTGCCTAACTTGAGGGAGAAATCCCTTTCCTCGAATTCGAGGTTGGCTCCATTTGCTCAAGTCCCCGTCGAAACAGCATCTCCTTTAAAGGCGCCTCCAGGCGCCTTTTCTTTGCGGATATGACTGGATTCAGAGGGATGCTTCAGCGTCGCGCACCAGCGCACCGGACAGCAGGATCACGGGCACCATGGCCGTGATGATGATGACGATGGCTGCGACCGCCCCCTCCTCCGGAACGCCACGCGAGGCGTTTTCATAGACATAGGTGGCAAGCGTGCTGAAGCCGAACGGGCGCAGCAGGATAGTGGCCGAAAGCTCCTTCACCGTGTCGACGAAGACAAGCACCGATGCGGTGAGGATCGCCGGCTTGAGCAGCGGCAGCAGCACGCTGGCAGCACTCTGGGCCGGCGTCTTGCCAAGGCTTCGGGCGGCCTCGTCGAGACTGCCGGGAAGCTTCTCCATGCCCGAGCGGATCGCCCCTTCGGCGAGCGCAACGAAACGTATGGTGCAGGCGAGGATGACGGCTGCGGCGGAGCCCGTGAGCAGCAGACCGGTGGAGACGCCGAGATAGGCACGGGCAAAGGCGTCGACCGAATTGTCGAAGCGAGCGAGCACAAACAGCAGGCCGAGGCCCAGAATGCCGCCCGGCAGAGCGTAGCCGACCGAGGCCAGCCGCACCATCGCCGCCATGCTGCGTGTCTTGGACAACCGCTGGGCGTTGAGCAGGAACAGCGCGATACCGACGGTGATGATGGCCGTGATCGAGGCCGTCATCAGGCTGTTGAAGAATGCACGCGCGACGTCAGGCGAGGCAAACTGCTCAAGCCTGCGCGACGCGTACTGGCCGAAGATGGTGATCGGCACGCCGAAGCCGCTGAGAATAGGCAGCGCCACGGCCACCGGCATGGCAAAACGCGTCCAGCCCTTCAGCGCCACGCGCGGCGGATGGACCTTGAGATGCGTGCCCCGGCCGGCATGGAAGCGCTGGCGACGCCGCGCCCACTGCTCGGCGACCAGCAGCAGGACGACCAGGACCAGCATCAGGATGGCGATCTGGGCGCCGCCCTCCAGGCTGCCGCGGTTGAGCCAAGTGGTGTAGACGGCGACGGTGAGCGTACGGACACCGAAATACTCCGCCGCGCCGATGTCGTTGATGCTCTCCATCAGCACCAGGGCCACGCCGGCGACGATGGCCGGCCGGGCGACAGGCAACAGCACCCGCCAGAACACCCGCGCCGGCGAAGCGCCGAGGGTGCGCGCGACATCGGCGATGTTGCGCCCCTGCATGAGGAAGACGATGCGGGTGGTGAGATAGACATATGGATAGAGCACTGAGGCGAGCACGAAGGCCGTGCCCCAAGTGGAACGTATGTCTGGGAACCAGTAGTCGCGTATGGTCTGGAAGCCGAAAACGGCCCGGACCAGGCTCTGCACCGGCCCCTGGTAATGGAAGAACTCGCCGAAAGCATAGGCCGCCAGATAGGGCGGCACGGCCAGCGGCAGCACCAGCGCCCAGGACAGGATGCGCCGGAACGGGAAATCATAGGCGACAACAGCCCAGGCGCAGGCAACGCCGGCAATCGAGGTAAGGGCTGCGACCATGGCCAGCAGCGCCAGCGTGGTCCTGGTGGCACCGGGCAGGACATTTTGGAACAGATGCGGCCAGTCCTCGCCGGTGCCCGAAAGCGCAACGAAAACAAGCGACAGAACCGGCAGGACGACCACGATGCCGATGGCCAGCGCCAGCGTGCCGATCAGAGGATGCCGATGGCGCCTGACAGGCAAAGGCCGGGCGCTCACGGCCATGGCCGCGCCCTCGAACCCTGCACCTGCTCCGCCGTTGGTCGGCAAGCCATTTCCTTTCCGGGACATCGGCACAGCGCAGATCGCGCAGGATTTCGGGCCGATGCGTCAATGCGGAAAAGCCGGACCGATTGCCCGGTCCGGCTCTTCCTCAGAATTTCAACCGCTGACTATCAGCTGGCCGGGCCGTCGTCGAGACCGACGCGGTCGACCATCTCGGAGGCAGCCTTACGGCCCTTGGCGATGTCCACCAGCGGCAGCGTGTCGGCCTTGAGCTCGCCAAATGCCTTGACCGTCTCAGACGGCTCCAGGCCCGGCTCGACCGGATATTCGTAGTTCTTCTCGGCGTAGACCTGCTGGGCCTTGTGGCTGGCCAGGAAGCGGATCAGCTTGACGGCGTTGTCGCGGTTCGGCGCGTTCTTGGCGAGGGCGGCACCCGAGATGTTGACGTGGGTCAGGCCGTTCTCGAAGGTCGGGAAGAGCACGTTGATGGCGTTGCCCCATTCCTTTTCCTTCGGGTCCTTCTCGTTGTTGCGCATCAGGCCGACATAGTAGGTGTTGCCGATGGCGATATCGCACTCGCCGGCAGCAATCGCGCCAGCCTGCGGACGGTCGCCGCCATCAGGCTTCTTGGCGAGGTTGGCCTTGAGACCCTTCATCCACTCTTCGGTCTTTTCCGGGCCCCAATGGGCAATCGCGGCCGAGAACAGGGCGAGGTTGTAGTCGTGCTGGCCCGAGCGCATGCAGATCTTGCCCTTCCACTTGGGATCGGCGAGGTCGGCATAGGTGATGGCCGTGTCCTTGACGCGCTCCTTGGAGGCGTAGATCACGCGGGCGCGCTTGGTGACGCCGAACCAGTTGCCTTCGGGATCGCGATATTCGGCCGGCAGCAGCTTGTTGACTTCCTCGTCGACCAGCGGCTGGGTGACGCCCTTCTCCTTGGCGGAGGTCAGGCGGGCGATGTCGACGGTCATGATGACGTCGGCGGGCGAGTTGGCGCCCTCGGCGAGAATGCGCTCCTCAAGACCCTTGTCGAGGAACAGCACTTCGGTCTTGATGCCGGTCTCGGCCGTGAAGGCATCGAGCACGGGCTTGATCAGATCGGGCTGACGATAGGTGTAGATGTTGACGACGCCATCGGCGAGAGCCGAGCCGGCGGACAGGGTGGCGATCGCGAGACCCACGGTCAACGACCGGGCGCTTCCAAACTTCATCTTGTTCTCCTTGCCTAAGGGGTCAAAAACCCTGAGGAATTTTCGTCAAAGCCTCGATCTCGAAGCTCGTTCCCCTATCGGCAATCTGACCGTTCCGGTCAAGAATAAAGACCAACAATTTCAATAGTTTGGAATCATTCTAAACTGGATTCTTTGGCACTAGATTCAAGAGGTTGTTAGATATTCCACAACATTTGCCGTTGAGTTCACGGCAAAGTGTACAATATGTCGCACCCTGCCTACTCGGCGAGCACTCGCGTCGAGGGGAAAGTCACCTCCACCAGGGTGCCCTCGCCCGGCGTCGAGGCAATGGAGAATCGGGCGCGATTGGCCTCGACCATCGCCTTGGTCAGGGGTAGGCCCAAGCCGGTGCCGTCACCGCGTCCACGCTTCAGCGAGTTGATCTGCTTGAACGGTTTCAGCGCCTGCTCGATCTCGGCCTGTGACATGCCGATGCCGGTGTCGCGCACCCGCATGACGATGTCGCCCGACGTCTCGTAGGCGGTGGAGACGATGACCTGGCCGCCGGCCTGGGTATAGCGCACCGCATTGGACAGGATGTTGAGCGCGATCTGGCGGATGCTGCGGCGGTCGGCGACGATTTCGGGCAGACGCGAGGCAAAGCTCGAGCGGATGATGACGCGTTCGCGGTTGGCCTGCGGCTGCATCATGGCGACGGTTTCGGCCAGTGCGTCGTTGAGCGACACCGCCTCGTAATCCATCTCCTGCTGGCCCGCTTCGATCTTGGAGATGTCGAGCAGGTCGTTGACCAGGTCGAGCACATGGTTGCCCGAGCGGTTGATGTCGCGGAGATAGTCGCGATAGCGGTCGTTGGCGACAGGCCCGAACTTCTCGTCGACCATCAGTTCGGAAAAGCCGATGATGGCGTTGAGCGGGGTGCGGATCTCGTGGCTGATGCGCGCCAGGAAATCGGTCTTCTGCGACGACGAGCGTTCGGCCAGGGCGCGCGCCTGGGTCAACTCCTCCTCGGCACGCTTCCACTGAGTGATGTCGCGGACGACAGCGCAGAAACCGCTGTCGTTGGGCAGGCGACCTATGGTCATGAACAGCGGAATGAAGCGGCCCTGCGACTCGCGGCCGATGACCTCGCGGCCGTCATTGAGCACGCTTGCCACGCCATGCTCGGATAGCCCGGCGAGATAATCGCGCGCGGCGCGCTGGCTCTCGATGGCAAACAGCGAATGAAACTGCTTGCCGGTGACCTCATCGCTGTCGAAACCGAAGAGCGCCTCTGCCGGCCGGCTGATCGAGCGGATGGCGCCGTCGCGATCGATGAGAACGACACCGTCGGTGGCAGTGTCGATGATCGTGCGCATTTCGGCGAGCCGGTCTTCGAGTTCGGCCACCTGCTCCGCAGTATCGGCATCGGCACTCTCGTCGCCGATGCGCCTGACAACGAGCATAAGCGCCTTGCCGTCATGCCACGGCACCGAGCGCAACACCGCCTCGATCGGGAACGCGTCGCCGTCGCGGGTGCGAAGTCTCATGTCGTGGTCGGCGCCTGCCTGGTCGCCATAGCTTTCGGCAAACAGCGCATCGAGCCCGCCCGCTTCCGCCAGTTCCTCCACGGAGGTGTAACCGGTCAGCTGCAGGAACTCAGCATTGGCATAATGGAGCACGTCACCGGCATGGATCAGCACCGGAACCGGCAGCTGCTCGAGGATCGGCGCATCGACCGGTGCGTCACGGCCGCCGGCGAGGGACGGAATAACGTCTTCGGCACGCAGCGGCGGCCTTTCCGGCTCCGAGCGCTGCACCTCCGCCACATCTTCGAGAGGCTCCGCTTCGCTCGGCCGGCGGGCGGACAGATCCACCACTTGGGCGCCTTCACTCGTGGCGGAACGCTCCTGCCCTGGCTGCTCTGAAGACAGCACGGCAGCCGCATGCTCGGCCTCTTCGGCGGCGGCGGCCTCCGAATAGGCCGCGATCTCGGCCGAAGCGGCCTCGCCATTCTTCTGCATTACAGGCTTGTCAGCCTCGGCGGCCGCCTGCCTTGCGGCGACGATCTCACTCGCTTTCTTCAGCTTCTCGCCGATTTCGCGGAAGGCGCTGCGCTCGACCGAAGAAAGCCCCTTGCCATTGGTGGGTTCTGCGGCACCCGGCCGATGCTCGGCCAGGCGGATCACCTTGTCGGAGAGGCGGCGATCGCCGTTCGGTTCTACCTCGAGCGCCGGCACCTCGCCGGAGAAAGGATCGGCGGCGCCAGCCGTCGCGGCCTTCTCCGCAGCGGGTGCTTCGGCCTCGCCAAACGTATCGGGCAGGACCGGCCCGCTTTCGGCCGGCTTCGAGGCGGCAGCGAGCTGCTCGCTCGCTATCGGCTCGTCACCGACTGCCGGCGATTCGACCGGCTCGGAAGACTTGGTCGACTGATCGTCCGAGTGCTTGCCATTGGGAACCAGCGCCAGGCCGATGCGCTCGTGGTCGACCACGGCCTCGCCCGGACGGGCAACGCCAAAACCGCGGAACCCTTCGAAATTGCGGTCGCGGCCGTAGACAGGCAGTGCCGCGAGATCGACCGGGATACGCCGGTCGGTGCCGGCCACGGGCCACAGCACCGAGCGGCCCGACCAGGTGTCACGACGCTGCAGCAGACCAGCGATCTCGCCCGAGGGGTCGAGCTCGAAGGTGGTCGAGACGTCCTGGAAACGGCGGCCGACGATGTCGGCGGCATGCTCGCCAACGACGGCGGCGAATTCGGGCGAGATGGCGCTGAAGCGGCCTTCGGCATCGGTACGCCAGACAAAGCGTACCGGTGCTGCGGACCGCTCGATCTGCGGTTCGGCACGCGGAGCTGCGGCAGGTTGGGCCACCGCAGGCGCCTCGGGCTCCGGCAGGGGGTCTACAGCCGTCTCAACGATGTTCTCTTCAAAAGTCTCGATCGCATGATCGACCAGCTCGGCAATCGAGCCCGGCTCGATGACCTCAGGCGTCCGGGCCGAAGTGGTCAATTCGCCGATGGCGACGCCCGCGCGGCTCTCACGCTCCTCGGGACTGAAATACCAATGGTCGTGTGTGGCCTGGTCCTGGCGCTTATCTGCTGCCACTGACGCGTCTTCGACCGGTCGCCTCGGCGCAGCGACAGGCTCGACCGATACCTCTTCGACTTTGGCCGGCTCGGCGGTGACCGGCTCGACTGCGGCTTGCTCGGCGGGTGCAATCTCCTCCAGCTCGATGCGCTCGTCCACCACGACCAGCAGATGCCTGTCGTCGGTGAGGCGCGCGAGGCCGGCGGGCAGATAGCCGCCGGCAGCCGGGATGGCCCGCTTGATCATGCGGTCGCGCTCGTGGCGCACCGCCGCGACCATTGCGGCCAATGTCGATGTCGCAATGCCCAGATTGCCGAGGCCCGGCGTCGCCGCCTCTATCTCGCCGCGGGCATCGACGAAGGCCAGGAAATGCCCCGGCTCGGCAAAGCCGCCGATGGCATTTGCCGCGGTCGCGCGCCGGTCGCGCGAGGCGGCCGGGCTCGCCGGCACGGCAAGCATGATCGCCCGCTCGCCGTCGGGCAGCCGAATCGAACTCGCCATGAACGCAACGGCGTTGCTGGTCATGCCGGCGGCGACACGCACCATGATGGCGCGGTCACGACCGATTTCAGGAAAGCCCGACGTCGCTGCGATCTGGCGACGGGCCGGCAGGCCGAGCCGCGACGGCGCCCCGGTCACGGCATCGACGTCGTCATAGCCGAGCACGGCAGCGCCCGGGCCATTTGCCCAAAGCACCTCTTCCAGGTCTGTCGACAGCACGGCAATGGCGTCGCCCGCAGCGAAACGCTGCCTGACACCGTCGACCACCGCGACGTCGATGAAGGAATAGGCTGCTGACGGCATTCACATAACCCGCAAGGCACGCATTCTCGCAATTAACGCTTTGTTAATAAAAGCCGTCATCGCCAAGGTCTAGCAAACAGGTGCAGCCTAGCGGCATTATTCTCGCCACGTGGTTAACCCCGGCACCCTGACTTTGCTGCACTGCAACATGGATATTGCAATGCACAATAAGCCGTACTATATGGAGGAGGCGAATAAACGAGGCGGGCAGCAGGTCCGCCCAGCCCATAGGGTGAGACAATGTCCAAGACCAAGACCGCAGAGTTCGCAGATACCGTTGAAATGCCGAGCTTCGACGTTTCCAAAGCCACCGACCAGTTCCGCGCCTTCGCCGAGAAGGGTGTCGAGCAGTCTAAGGAAGCTTATGCCAAGCTCAAGACCGGCGCCGAGGAGGCCCAGAAGTCGATCGAGACCAGCTACGAGACCGCTCGCAATGTGAGCGCCGAACTGTCGCTCAAGGCCATTGCGGCCCTGCGCACCAACGCCGAGACCGGCTTTGCCCATCTCGAAGCGCTCGCCGGCGCCAAGTCGCTGTCGGAAATCGTCGAACTGCAGACCGCTTACCTGCGCAAGCGCGTAGAGCTGACCGTCGAGCAGGCCAAGGACTTCCAGACCGTTGCCTCCAAGGCGGCCGAAGACGTTTCCAAGCCGGTCAAGACCGCCTTCGAAAAGGCGCTCAAGGACCTCAAGGCCGCCTAAGGCAGCCAGACCGAATACCCGGCGGGTGGAACCTCCTCCCTCTTCCTGCCGGGCGACGCGGCCAGCACCTCCTCCCGCTGGTCACATAAGGAAAAGGCCGGCACCTCCTCCCGCCGGCCTTTTTCTTTTCCCCAGGGCTGAAATGCCCTGAGATCAAGGACTTCGCGGCTGCGGCATAAATCGCCGCAGTGGAATATGCGCAAAGCTCTTGAAATGGGACGGAATTGTCCGTATGGACGCGACATCAACGCAAGGTACGCGGTTGTAGCTCAGTTGGTTAGAGCGCCGGATTGTGGATCCGGAGGTCGGTGGTTCGAGCCCACCCAACCGTACCACCCCCCTTTCCCAAGATGATCATTGTTCGATAGCGTGGCTGCAACAGCAGGCGTCGCGAAGGCTGTCGTTGTCGCGCCTCATTTGCATTGGCTAGTCGTGTCCTCGACGAATCGAAAGGACCCGCCCATGATCGATCTGCGCCTTGCAACCGGCCTCGCCGTGGCGATGCTTGCCCTCGCCGGCTGCCAGAAGGAATCGACTGCCAGCGCACCGAAGCCCGGCGTCTGCGACAAGATGGCAGCAGAAGCGCTTGCTGGTAAGGATCGGATCACCGACGATCAGGCCATGCAGTTGACGGGCGCGACCATCGTTCGCCAGCACAAGCCCGGCGATCCGGCCACCATGGATTTCCGCCAGGAGCGCGTGACGATCGAGACCGATCCGGCGACCGGTAAGATCGTGCGCGCATTCTGCGGCTGATACTGGCCGGCCAGATCCATGAGCAAGCCGCCCTTGCAGTTGTCCAGGCTCCGCGCCATCGGCTGGTCGAACTGGGATCCCATCGGCTTGCTCGGGCCCGGCGCAAGCTGGGCCAATGAACCGTTCGCCGACGAATATGACAGCTATCTGCTCGAAGCTGCGTCAGGCCTCCGAAACGGCTGGTCGGCAGAACAGGCCACCGACTTTCTTGTGTCCCTTGCCGAGGAGCATATGGGCCTGACGACTGCCTCCCGTGCAGCCGCCGATGCGACGATCAGGGCGATAGAATCTCATCTGCAACAGCTGGACGGCGGCTGATCCCGCCGAGAGCTGGAGCTTTCCACTCCCCTCATACGACAAGCGGCGCGGGTCGGCCGCAGCGCGCCGCGTGTCGTCCCCAGGGGCCGCATCGTCACCCAACAGGCGTGCACCCTTACCGGCCGGGCGCGACGTATGTCACCGGG